>CALHHQ010000333.1 GCA_938030645.1 uncultured Rhizobiaceae group bacterium | reverse complement strand
CGGTCAAAACCGATTGCGTGCAATGATCGAACAACGTCCTGATTGGGTGCTGTCTCGCCAACGCGCTTGGGGTGTTCCTATTTCCGTTTTCCGCAATTTGGAAACGGGGCAGGTGATCCCGGGGCCAGAATTTGATCGTTCGGACGAATTAATGTCACGCATCAAAGATGCTTATTCGAAAGAAGGCGCGGACGCTTGGTATGCAGACGGTGCAAAAGAGCGTTTCCTAGATGGTTTTGTGGATGACATGGACGCTTGGGAAAAGGTCGATGACATTCTCGATGTCTGGTTTGATTCAGGCTCCACCCATGCGTTCTGTCTGGAACAGCGTGACGATCTAAAATGGCCTGCAGATTTGTATCTGGAAGGTTCTGACCAGCATCGCGGTTGGTTCCATTCATCTCTGCTGGAGAGCTGTGGAACACGTGGCCGTGCACCCTATGATGCGGTGCTGACCCATGGTTTCGTGATGGCGGAAGACGGTCGCAAAATGTCCAAATCTCTCGGCAATCAAACAACGCCGCAAGATGTGATCAAACAATCCGGTGCAGACATTCTGCGCTTATGGGTGGCCTCTGCCGACTATGCCGAAGACTTGCGCATTGGACCGGAAATTCTCAAAACTTCCATCGATGCCTATCGCAAGTTGCGCAACACACTGCGCTGGATGCTTGGCACACTTGCCCATGATAAGGGCGAAGAAGTTGCCTTCTCAGATATGCCTGAACTGGAACGTTTGATGCTGCACCGCCTGTCAGAACTCGATATTCTGGTGCGGGAAGGCTACGACGCTTTTGATTTCAAGAAGGTCTTCGCGGCCTTGAACAACTTCATGAACATCGAACTGTCGGCCTTTTATTTCGATATTCGAAAAGATGCTCTTTATTGCGATGCACCATCATCGGTTCGTCGCAAAGCATCGCTTCAAGTTGTGTCCAAATTATTTGATTGCCTGACCGCTTGGATGGCGCCGATGTTGTGCTTCACAATGGAAGAAGCATGGTTGGAGCGGTATCCAGATGCGGATTCCGTGCATCTGCGTCAGTTCCCAGACATTCCAACTGAATGGAAGAATGATGATCTGGCAATCAAGTGGGCAAAGGTGCGCAAAGTGCGCCGCGTAGTCACAGGCGCTTTGGAGATTGTGCGACGTTTAGAGAAAGAGGATCCAAAACGCATTGGCTCATCACTGGAAGCGGCGCCATTGGTGCATGTGACTGATGCGGAGCTTATGAAATCTCTTGAAGACTTGGATTTCGCAGAAATCTGCATCACCAGCCAGATTGAAGTGACGTCCGATGCGCCGAGTGTTGAGGCTTTCACTATGGAAGATGTGTCGGGCGTTGCTGTGGTCAATCGCATGGCTCAGGGGCAAAAATGTGCCCGCTCTTGGCGCGTCTTACCAGAAGTTGGGACTGACCCTGATTATCCAGATATTTCACTGCGTGATGCAGATGCCATGCGTGAGATTGAGGCGTGATTGTAAGGGAAGGCTAGAAACCATCTTTGGACAATCAACTTGCTAACCAGGGTGATAAGTCATAGTTTCTCGCGGAATGCCGGATTCTGGCCCCATTTGCGTGGTTGGAACACCTAAATGCATGTGGTTTCGTCTGAATGGCGGATGAAGAAATCAAGGTTGGGTTCGAAATGACAATCAACAGCAAGAAAACGCTATCTTGTGGAGCTGTATTTCTAGCTTCTGCCGTTGGATTGAGCGGCTGCACTGGAACCTCGACATACGGCACTGGAAAATCGCAAGAACGTCAACTGTTCGATGACATTACGGGCATTGTTGCTCTTGGCGGCGGCAATAAGAAAGAACGTATCGACTATTCTTCCCGTTCAGGTCTTGTGAAACCTCCGTCCAGAACTGAACTTCCAGCGCCTGCTGAAAAGATCCAGGGGGGTGATGGTTATTTCCCCGAGGATGCGGAGACCAAACGTCAGCGTTTGTTGGCCGCAGTTGATGAAGCCGAGGCTAATGGCACAGAACTTCCTCCCGAAGTAGTCGCAGCGCGTCGCGAAAGCGCAGCCGCGCAACGCCCGAATGTTGCAAAGCAACATGAAGATCGAGATTTGCGATACGACCCTACCAAGGAGCGTATTGAGCGAGCGGAATTCTTAAAGCGTAAAGCTGAACTTCGAGGCGCTCAGGGTGCTGCACCGCGTAAGTATTTGACTGAGCCAAAGAAAATCTACCGAACACCCGCTGATACAGCGCAAGCCGGTGTTGTGGGCGAAGAAGCAAAAAATCCAAATCGTGAAATTCGCAAGAAGAAAAGTCTTTGGGACAGAATTCGCGGAAACTAAGCTGAGTTCAGTTACACTCTAGCCTTCTGCTCGTCGCGATTTAAAAAATCGTTTGAGCATTTCGCCAGCTGCAGTTTCCTGCATTCCCGAATAAACATCTGGAGCGTGATGACACGTGTCTTGATCGTAAAACGCGACGCCGTTTAAAACGCCCCCACCTTTAACATCTTCTGCCGCAATATAAAGACGCCTGATACGTGCAAATGAAATAAGGGCCGCGCACATTGTGCAGGGCTCTAACGTTACGTACAGATCGCAATTATTGAGCCTCTGACTGCCGAGTTTTTCGCAAGCTTCGCGAATGACAACGATTTCGGCGTGGGCGCTCGGATCATTGAGTTCCAACGTACGATTTCCGCCGCGCGCTATAATTTCACCTTGATGCACAATAACAGCCCCCACAGGAACTTCATCCCGCTCCGCAGGCAGCTCTGCTTCATCCAAGGCTGCTTTCATAAAACTGTTGGTCATCAATGGCTCATCAATTCGTCAAACGATACAAAACCGCTCTCGCACAACTTGCAAAGCGATGGTAGGGAGCATGTATGAAAAAGCCGATCAAACAAAACCCTAAAAACAATATTGGCGCTGCCGATAGCGAACAAGCTTTGCCAACAGAGCGCATTGCAAAACGCATGGCACGAGCCGGCTTGTGCTCGCGCCGTGATGCGGAGCGATGGATTGAAGATGGACGCGTTGTTCTCAACGGGAAGAAACTCACCACGCCAGCGTGTGTTGTCACCCAAACCGATCGCATTGAGGTTGATGGAAAACCATTGCCTGGAATGGAACGCACACGCTTGTGGCTTTTGAACAAGCGGGCAGGGCAGGTCACTACAAATAAAGATCCTGAAGGTCGCCTCACCATATTTGAACGCCTGCCTGCCGATTTGCCACGCGTGATGAGCGTTGGGCGTTTGGACATCAACACTGAAGGGCTTCTGCTGCTGACCAATGATGGCGGTCTTTCACGCGTTTTGGAGTTGCCTGCCACCGGTTGGCTACGCCGCTATCGTGTGCGCGCCCACGGTACAGTGACCCAAGAACAATTGGACGCGTTGGCAGACGGTATTGCAGTCGATGGAGTGTTATATGGCTCCATTGAAGCAACGCTTGAGCGGGAACAGGGCACCAATGTTTGGCTAACTTTTGCCATGCGCGAAGGTAAAAACCGAGAAGTGAAAAAGGTTCTTGCCGCGCTCGATTTAGATGTGAATCGCTTGATCCGAATTTCCTATGGCCCGTTTCAATTGGGTGAAATTGGTGCTGGCGAAGTTGTTGAAGTGCGCAGCAGAACCCTGCGAGATCAGTTGGGTCAAAAGCTTGTCGAAGAAGCAAATGCGAATTTCGATGCGCCTATTGCTTCCGTTAAAAAGCTTGAAGCAACAGTTTCCAGCGGTAAGTCAAAAGAGAAATCGAGTGGCAACCGCAAGGCGAAAAAAGCAGATCCATTATCCCGTCTCGATACTCGAAAGCGACCAGAACAGTCTACGAAAAGAGGTGGAAGCCGTAAGTCAAAAACGTCTGGAGGTGCACGTGCGGATCGTCGGCGGTAAGTTCGGTGGACGTAAACTCGCTGTTCCCAAATCTCAAAACATCAGGCCAACCACGGACCGCACACGCGAAAGTCTGTTCAATATTCTAAACCACACATATCCTGACAAGCTGCGCCATACGCGTGTGCTTGATGTTTTTGCAGGAACTGGCGCGCTGGGGTTGGAAGCCATGTCACGTGGTGCTGGTTATTGCGTGTTTATAGAAATCGGTGCCGAAGGTCGCGGCCTGTTGAGGACGAATATTGAGACATTTGGCCTAAACGGGCACACAAAAGTGTTTCGCCGCGATGCTACAAAACCGGGCGACATTGGAACTTTAAAGCCGTTCGATATTGTTTTCGCAGACCCACCTTACGGAAAAGAATTGGGTGAAAGCGCACTGACGGCATTGGCCGAAAACGGTTGGTTGCAAGAGGGTGCACTTTGCATTCTCGAAGAAAAACGGGGCAGCTTGCCGGACTCTGTTGATGGGTTTTCTTGCGAAGATGTGCGCCAATTTGGCGATACGGAAATTGGCTTCTTTCGCCTGCAAACCGCTAATTCGACTTAATGACAAAATTGTAAAGTGTATGCGTCACATCAAAACCTATATTGCTCTATAGCAATTCGATACCATCCACCTGTTTCGATTCAGAGACAGCCTTCATTTGAAGTTAGAGGAATGACATGAAATTTAAGACCACAATTGCAGTTGCATTCTTGTGTGCCGCCACTTCACTGACACCAATTGCTAAGCCTGTATTATTTTCTGATGCAGCATTTGCCGCAACGCAAAAAGCAGGCCCGAAGGTGACCTCTTTCATGTTGGATAATGGTCTGCAAGTCGTTGTTATTCCGGACCGCAGAGCGCCTGTTGTCACCCATATGGTTTGGTATAAAGCGGGCGCTGCCGATGAACCGCGCGGCGCTTCTGGAATTGCCCACTATCTTGAGCATTTAATGTTCAAAGGCACCAAAACGGTGAAAAGTGGAGAGTTTTCAGCCAAAATTGCAGCCATTGGTGGGCAAGAAAACGCGTTCACATCAAGTGATTACACAGCATATTTTCAAAGAATTACGCCAGAGGCATTGGAAGAAATGATGCGGTTGGAAGCCGATCGGATGGAAAATTTGGTTTTAACACAAGCCAAAATTCTTCCAGAACGCGATGTTGTAAACGAAGAGCGTAACGCCCGAACCGAAAACAATCCGGGTTCTCTGCTGCGCGAAGCCATGAATGCATCGCTTTATCAAAACCACGCTTACGGAATACCAATCATTGGCTGGAAACACGAAGTGAACGCATTGACCAAGGACGATGCGATTGCGTTTTACGATAAGTTCTACACACCCAATAATGCCATTTTGGTTGTCGCTGGTGATGTAGATGCTGAAACGGTCAAAACTCTTGCAGAGAAAACATATGGCAAAGTCAAACGTCGCGCAGAACCAGGTGTTCGCAAACGCCCCGCCGAACCCGAACCAAGGGCAGCACGTCGCATTGAAATGTCTGACGCCCGTGTGCGCACTCCAAGCTTTTCACGGGTTTATCTCGTGCCGTCCTATTATTCAAACGACACCCAAGAAGCTGAAGCTTTTGATATATTGAGTGAAATTTTGGGAGGCGGCACCACAAGTCGTATCTACCGAAAATTGGTTGTTGCTGACAAAGTCGCATCAAGCGCCGGATCTTGGTATCAAGGCGGCAGTCTGGACGAGACTCAATTTGGGTTTTATGGCTCGCCCCGCAACGGCAAAACTCTTGCGGAAGTTGAAGCGGCGACAGATGAAGTCATTGCGACACTCTTAAAAGACGGAGTGACCGAAGCGGAAGTAAAACGCGCCCAAAAACGATTGGTCCGCTCTTCAATCTTCACTCAAGACAGCCAGTCAACCTTGGCTCGCATTTATGGTGGTTCACTGACTTTGGGGTCGACTATCGAGAGCATTCAGGCTTGGCCGGATAAAATCAATTCCGTCACCGTTGAAGAGGTGAATGAAGTTGCGCGCAAATATCTGAAATTGAAACGTTCGGTCACTGGGTATTTGAAACCCGAAGCTGCTACTTCAAAGAATGAAGGCTAAAACGATGAACATGATTTCTCACAAATTGAAAACAACTTTTGCCGTTGTTGGCTTCGCTCTCTCAATCGCGGGAACAACCGTGAAACAGGCATACGCCGTGGATATCAAGACAGTGGTCAGCGACAAGGGCATCAAAGCTCTACTGGTTGAAGATTATGCTGTGCCGCTAATCGCTGTTTCATTCAGTTTCAAAGGTGGATCCACACAAGACGCCGATGGTCGCGAGGGAACCGCT
>CALHHQ010000332.1 GCA_938030645.1 uncultured Rhizobiaceae group bacterium | reverse complement strand
GCGGCAAGCGCCATCATGTCCTGATAGCGGCCGATATAATAAGGAACAACTTGATCAACAGGCACTTCTGGATAATTTTTCAATGCAGCATCAGACAACAACGCCATGGGCTTTACACCATCAGGAAGCTCCTCACCCTTTTTGGTGTCGTATAGCTTACCAGTTTCAGCCAAAATCAAACCATGGTCCGCAGCATCTTCAATGACCTGTGGTGCCCAGATCACGCCACCACCGGCATCATCTCCACCCAGAATGGCCATGATCATTCCATAGTCGGTGCCAATGTTTTCAAAACCTCGGAACATGCCTGTTGGGATGTTGAAAATATCACCTTCTTCCAAAGTGACTTCCCCAGCAGTACCATAACGTCCCCAGAAAAAACGCCAGCGCCCTTTGTGAACGTAAAACACCTCGGCCGTGCGATGGCTGTGAAGTGAATTTCTGCATTTAGGCGGTTGCCCCGCAGCGCCAATGTTAAAGCCTGGCGTGTCTTGAATGTGCACGTGCTGGTCGGCAGATTCTGACACACCGCCTCCAATTATTGTGAAATTCTCTTTCTGATCGCTTCCGGGCGTATGGGCATCAATAAAGGCCGTTTTGCATGGCATCAGGTCACCATAGCGCACAATGCGAGATTCCATCTCGTCGGGTGTCATGAAAAATCTCCCGTTTGCATCAGAATTTGTTTCCAAATCGCCACTTCATCATAAAGCGCGCATTCGCGGCGGATGCTTGCATCTGCATCAGAACCATTGCCAACGAATGGGCCATATTCAGCATGGCACATCCCCATCACATGAACATCAGCTCCCGTAGGCGCACCAAATGCGCCATGGCCTTCGTGCTTCCCGTCAAGCGACCAACGCAGCGCAGCTCTCGGAGGCAAGACATCGCTGTCCATGCCAATCTGATGGTGGATTTTAAATTCAGCATTGGGAAACGCTGATCGTAGCGCAACCCAAAATTCATTCACCGATCGATGGGACAAACCACTTACGCCACCCGCATATTCTGTGAGAACAGCACGGTCATAATGGCTGGGCACCACGTTGAAATCTTTGTTCATGATTTGCGTGAGTGTATCAGCGTAGCGCTGACCCCATGCATTGTCGTTTCCCGTTCCTTTGTAGTCGCCTTCAATATCGATTGCTGGCGTAAACGGTTTGGAACAATTTTCAGGGCCGCCCTCTTGTTCAATCAAATCATAGGCAAATGTCTCTGGGTCCATACCAAGCTGACGAACAATTCCTCCATAATCACGAATCAACCATTCATCAAAAATAGTATCGTTTTTGGCTGCGCAATCCGCCAAAACACGAACAGTAAAACGTTCACCCGTTGCGACGCCAAATGCGCCGTCTTCCAAATGGGTCCCTGTGGAAATAATGCGGTGAGAAGATAAAAACCCACCTTCTGCATCACCTGACCAGATCACATCTTCACCAAACAATTCACGGTCTGGAAACTCATGGATCGTCGCCATTGTTGAGGCGATGACCTGCTGGTTGCCCCGTTGCACGCCCATGGGTGAACGAACAGGAATGTCCTCAGAATAATAATGATGCAGCGTTCCAACACCGCGATCTTCCCAAATTTCTTTGGTAATCCCGATTATATAGTCGGGAAAGTCTTTCCACTTCTGGGAAAATCCATCAACGGCCATGAGTTCATCCTCTAGTCTGCGGTCCAGCCGCCATCAATTACAATACTTGTTCCAGTAACCAGCGCAGACGCATTGCTGGCGAGAAACACCACTGCGCCCATAATGTCTTCAATCTCGCCAACACGGCCCAACTTGATTTTCTCTTCAAGCCATTTCACACGTTCTGGGTTTTCAAACGTAGAAGCCGTCATAGGAGTTCGAATGAAGGTGGGGCAAATCGTGTTGACCCGAATTTGATGCTCAGCCAACTCAATAGCTGATGCTTTGGTGACGCCCTCAATCCCGAATTTGGAACCACAATAGACCGAGCGGTCAATGCCACCCACATGGCCCATCTGGCTTGAAGTGTGGATGATAGAACCACCTTTGCCCGCTTTGATCATTCCCTTGGCGACCTCTTGCGCCATGAAAAACGCGGCCTTCAAATTGAGATCAGTGATCATATCGAAATTGTCAGGTGTCACATCCACATAAGGTAAGGGCGTGTTTGTGCCCGCATTGTTGAAGAGAACATCAAACGGTCCATACTGACGCACAGCCGATACCATGGCTGCGTGATCTCCAACATCCAATGAAATGGCTTCAGCGGAATAGCCAGCAGATTTTACCGCTTCAGCAGCTTGCCCGATTTCTTCTTCATTTCGAGCAGCCATAACGACATGCGCGCCATGTTCTGCCAGCGCCATGGCGCCGCCCAAACCAATGCCACGCGAAGCACCGGTTACCAGGGCGCGTTTTCCATTCAACTGAAAAGATGGTGTGCGGGGGAGTTCAGTCATTGATATTTCCAAGCTTCATCGGGAACAGACACGTGACGAGCCTTATTGAATTCACGCATTCGTGCAAGCACATCGACCCCAATTTGGTCATAAGCACTCAACAAATCGACCAGTACCCAGTTTTCGCGAATGCGACGCTGATCACCCTCTCCCTCAAGGCGCCAGAAATCGAGGCTGCGGAGGTGCATTTTTTGGCCAGAAGCGGCCATGCCCAACCAACCATCGTTGGTGAGTGATTGCGCCATGTTTGGCCATCCCGTGACGGCCACATAATCACCATCTGCAAAGAAGTGATGCGCCTCATTTCCCCACTTCTGGCCACGATCCGGCATTGCATTTAAAAACGGTATTTGATGCCAATTGCGGAACCCGGCCATGCCGCGCCCTGTGCCTATACCAGCAGGTCCGTACCAATTCATCCGCTCATGCCAGAAACGTGGAAGTTCCATCGCTTCTGGTGGTTCGACAGGATGTCGTTTCATGGCCACCAACATATCAATAACATGGCGGCAGGACTGTTCGCTTTTAGCCTGATCATGAGGCCCGTCCACCAAACCATCTTGAGTTGCAGGACCCGGCACACACCATTGACGCCCTAAACTAGGGCCCATGGGCCACGCATCGACTTGCATCATGAGTTCAGGAATATCCCACAGAGCCTGCATCTCTGTGACTTGGCCATTTTCAAACTTGTAAAACTCGTGAAAACGCATGTGAACGAGATGGCCCGTCGGTGGAATATCTAGAAACGGACGCACAAACGTTCCGCAAAAAAATCCACCACATCCAACCCATTGAGCGCCGTCTTCATCAGCGCCAGCCATCACAATAAAGTCGCGTCGCTCTAAATCGGGCAAAGCATGAAACAAAGGGGTCAAGGCAATTTCAAAAAATGCGTTGCGTCCGTTCATGGTTTCAAACGGAAACGACAGTTGGCACAAAGCGTCCTTGTGAAAAATCGCATCCAGAGCCGTTTTCACACCATCGGCTGAAAAGTCTCGTTGTGCGTTTCGAAAAGCTTGCAAGAGCTCTTTGTTCTGATTTGGCAAATCAGTCATTATTCGGCAGCATCCACAATAGGTTCTGCCGCAGCGCCATAAGCAACGTTGCGCCCACCATATCTGCGAACGCGCACATTGCATTGTTCTGCGTGTCCCACAAACCCTTCGAGCATGCACAAACGTGAACCGTATTCACCAATTTCAGTCGCGGCCTCATCGGTGGTGATTTTCTGGTAGGAATGAGTTTTCAAAAACTTCCCAACCCAAAGTCCGCCAGTGTAGCGGCCAGCTTTCTTGGTCGGCAATGTATGGTTGGTTCCAATAACTTTGTCGCCATTGGCAACATTCGTACGCGCGCCCAAAAACAAAGCACCATAGCATGTCATATTCTCAAGGAACCAATCATCGCGATCCGTCATCACCTGAACATGCTCAGATGCAATATCATCAGCAACCTGCAACATCTCATCGTAGGTGTCGCAAACAATCACCTCTCCATAGTCTTCCCAGCTTTTGGAAGCCGTATCCGCAGTGGGGATGATTTTCAGAAGGCGGTCGATTTCATCAAGCGTCTCGCGGGCCAGTTTTTCAGAATTAGTCAACAAAACAGCAGGAGAATTATAGCCATGCTCAGCTTGGCCCAACAGATCAGTCGCACACAGTTCTGCGTCAACTGTTTCATCTGCAATCACCATC
>CALHHQ010000331.1 GCA_938030645.1 uncultured Rhizobiaceae group bacterium | reverse complement strand
AACAGAATCCAGTGAGTTTCGCGTAGGTTCGCTGAACCCTAGGGCTTCTGCGGTCATATGACGATCAATTTGAAATCCTGTTCCTGCCAATGCAGCAGCACCCAATGGGCATTCGTTCATACGTTCACGCGCATCTTCCATCCGCGATTTGTCGCGCGCCAACATTTCCACATAGGCAAGGCAGTGATGTCCAAATGTTACTGGTTGCGCTGTCTGTAAATGAGTAAACCCGGGCATGACAGTTTCGGCATGAGTTTCAGCTTTTGCCAACAACGTCACCATCAAACGTTCTATTTCAACAATGCTCGCATCAACGCGATCCCGAACCCACATTCGGAAATCAAGAGCCACTTGGTCATTTCGAGAACGTGCAGTGTGTAACCGACCTGCGGCAGAACCGATGAGTTCAGCCAGCCTGTTTTCCACATTCATATGTATGTCTTCAAGCGCACGCGAGAACTTGAAATCACCCGCCTCAATTTCTGACAAAATTGTGCTTAGACCTTGATCAATATTCTCGGCATCCTGCGCTGACAGTATCCCCTGTTTGTGCAACATAGCTGCATGAGCGCGCGAGCCGGCAATGTCTTGCGAATACATTTTTTGATCGAACCCGATAGAAGCGTTAATCTCTTCCATAATGGCATCTGGCCCCGCAGAAAAACGACCACCCCACATCGCATTTTCAGAAGATGTAGATTTTGTATTTTTGTCACTGGCCATGGGTCAGAACCTTGAATGGAATTTGAAATGAGCGAAGACAATTCTCCGCAAAACACAGCCCCAACAAAATCTGGAACACACCCGATCCTGATAGGGATCATCGTGGCAGGTCTTGGTTTGGCTGCTGGTGCTGGCGTATACGCTTTTTTAGGGGGAAAAAGCAATTCGTCGCAAACAGTTGTTGCTGCCAACGGCGCCACGGGCGAATGCGCATTGGATGAAACTCTGCGCGCTAAATTGGACAATGCGGCTGGTGGCGAAGTCGCAGCCTTCAAAGCAGTTGATCGACCTTACTCCGTCACCACTTTTAAATTTAACGACGTGGATGGAAAACCCAAGACTTTTGCCGACTGGAAAGGACGAACGGTTTTATTCAATTTATGGGCCACATGGTGCGCTCCGTGCCGCGCAGAAATGCCAGCTCTTGAAGCATTGAACAAAGAACTGGGAAGTGATGCGTTCGAAGTGGTGCCCGTCAGTGTGGATCTGGGCGACTCTGAGCGTCCCAAAGGATTCTATGAGGAAATCGGCCTCAAAGATATGGGGTTCTATCACGATCCAAAATTGGCAACCCTAAACGCTTTGAAACGCGAAGGTTTGGCATTCGGTTTGCCAGCGACTTTATTGGTCAGCACCGAGGGATGTGTGCTTGGCACCTTAAACGGTCCAGCTGAATGGGCTGGAAACGATGCCAAGAAGCTCATCAAAGCTGCATTGGAAAAATAGCACCTATTGAAAAACCAGGGTGCCGACAATTTACCGCGTTGGCTTGGGTTCATCGCCTGAATAATCGTAAAACCCTTTGCCAGCTTTGCGACCCAGCCAACCCGCTTCAACATACTTCACCAAAAGTGGGCAAGGGCGATATTTCGGGTCAGCCAATCCGTCGTGCAACACTTGCATAATCGAAAGACATGTATCCAAGCCAATGAAATCAGCCAGCTGAAGCGGCCCCATTGGATGATTGGCACCAAGCTTCATCGCTTTATCAATGCCATCAACAGAACCAACGCCCTCATAAAGAACGTAGATCGCTTCGTTGATCATGGGAATCAAAACGCGGTTCACGATGAATGCTGGAAAATCCTCGGAGACCGAGGTCTCTTTGCCCAATTTATCGCACAACTCTTTGGCTGCATTGAACGTTGTTTCATCTGTCGCGATACCACGAACAAGCTCAACCAGCTGCATCACGGGAACAGGGTTCATAAAATGAACACCAAGGAATTTTTCAGGTCGATCTGTTACAGAGGCCAATCTTGTAATCGAGATAGATGATGTGTTCGTTGCCAGAATTGCATCAGGTTTTAAGATCGGACAAACGGCCTTGAAAATCTCTTGCTTAACGGTTTCTTTTTCTGTGGCTGCCTCAATCACAAAATCCGCAATGCCCAATTCACTGAGATCGTTGGCTGGAGACAATCGCGCCAAAGCCGCATCTTTATCAGCTGCAGCAATTTTCTCCGAGTTCACTTGCCGCGACAGGTTTCCGGAAATCGTCGCCAAACCAGATTCGATACGTTCCGGCTCGATGTCATAAATCAAAACATCAAACCCTGCTAATGCACACACGTGGGCAATGCCACCACCCATTTGGCCCGCACCAATAATACCAATCGTTTTCATATCACTAACTCCTGAACCAGACTATGTGGGCCATAGCTTGCAATGCGCCCAATGTCACCAACGACTACTTTGAAGTGAACTGATCTCGAAGAGCAAATTTCTGAATTTTGCCCGTGGATGTTTTCGGCAATTCCTGAAACAGGACAGATCTTGGAGCTTTGAAATGCGCCATGTTTTCCCGACAAAACGTGATCAATTCCTGCTCTGTAACAGTTGCCCCCTCTTTCAGCTCCACAAAAGCACATGGCGTTTCACCCCATTTTTCATCGGGTTTGGCCACCACTGCAGCCGCTAGAACATCTGGATGCTTGTAAAGCGCACCTTCCACCTCCACAGACGAAATATTTTCGCCCCCAGAAATGATGATGTCCTTCGAACGGTCTTTGATCTGCAAATATCCATCGGGATGCATCACGGCGAGATCGCCTGAATGAAACCATCCCCCGGCAAATGCTTCATCAGTCGCTTTTGGATTTCTGAAATACCCCTTCATCACCACGTTGCCGCGCATCATCACTTCGCCAATAGTTTCTCCGTCCATCGGGACGGGCTCCATTGTTTCAGGATCAGCAACCATCGCGCCATCAAGCACTGCGTAACGGACACCTTGTCGCGAATTCATTTGGGCCAACGTGTTAGAATCAAGATCTGCCCATTCTTCTTGACCAACACATTCAATGACATGGCCATAAGTCTCAGTCAGCCCATAAACATGAGTGAGTTCAAATCCAGCAGTTTTAAAAGCATCCAGAACCGAAGGCGGTGGCGGGGCAGCAGCCGTGTAAACGCGCACCAGCCAATCAAATGGTTTGCGCTCCTCTTCCGTCGCATTGATCAGCATGGACAACACTATGGGCGCACCACCAAAATGCGTCACGCGATGTTCAGCGATACCATTGTAGAGATTCTTGGCCGTAATATTTCGAATGAGAACAGATTTCCCTCCAGTTGCAGCCAGAGCCCACGCATGACCCCATCCATTGCAATGAAACAATGGCACCACATACATGTGAACTGGGAAGGAACCAGGTTCGCTGCCCACAAGCGGCCATGCTGCAATCGTGCCAAGAGCGATGAGATAGGCTCCGCGATGATGCACCACCACACCTTTAGGATCGCTGGTGGTGCCCGACGTATAGTTTAGAGAAATTGCATCCCATTCGTCACTTGGGAATGTCCAACCCTCGTTGGGGTCACCGGTTTGAAGAAATGCTTCATAGTCCATCGAACCAAGCATCTCACCTTCAGGTTCATCGGTCTCCCCGTCGACAATATCGATCACCAACAGATCTTGGCGTCCACGAATTTCCAAAGCTTGTTTGACCTCAATTGAAAACCGCGTGTCAGTAATGAGAACTTTGGCCTGCCCGTGGTCCAAAATGAACGCAATGGTTGCTGCATCAAGTCGGGTGTTGATTGGGTTCATAACTGCGCCCGACATTGGCACCCCAAACTGCACTTCAAACATTTCAGGGATGTTCGGTGCAATCACAGCAACAGTATCGTTTTTGCCGATTCCAGCTTTGTGCAATGCGCTGCTCAAACGTGTGCAACGTTCATATACTTCGCCCCAATTGCGCTCCAGCGAGCCGTAAACGTAGGCAGGACGATGGCCGTAAACATCACGTGCTCGAGTGAAAAAGGTCAAAGGTGACAATTGTTCAAAATTCGCTGGATTGCGGTCCAAATGGTCATTGTAAGCGGACATCAACACACTCGTTCAGGATCAAAACTCGAACTGTTCTAGGCTCAACCGCAAATGAACTCAATCTTGCCATCATGTGAACAATGAAGTTGGTCGTTTGTGGTGTTTACTTTTCGGCAACCAAACCACTCCACCTCCCAGTAACGAAGTTCAGATAAACTGCTCGCACCAAGAAAAGAACCTTTGCCAGAACTGCTGTTGGGAGCCCGAATAGAATGCGCAGACTTATCGTGAAATCTACATTGGCATTGATAATTATGCACAGCCACTCTGCATATGCTGCAAATACAATTGTTCAATTGGGAACTCCAAAAAAGAGTCCAATTAAATCTATTGGCGTGGTTCCTGTGAAAAAACATATTCCGCTTCAACTCGGCACTATTAGAAACGACGAAGCCGAACTTCCAACAACGTCTACGTTGAAATCGCGAATGAGAAAGCGTTTGCGAATGGCTCATCAGCGTCAACGCAGCGTCGGCAGTGCAAAACGCTCTCATAATGCTGGCGAACTGCGTCGTACCGCAAAGCCAAAACCCGTCTTTACGCCGACCAAAGACAACACACGCATT
>CALHHQ010000330.1 GCA_938030645.1 uncultured Rhizobiaceae group bacterium | reverse complement strand
CAACGGCGTCAAAGGAAGCAATTGGCAACGAGATCGAATGGTTGGCAGCAAGCTTCCAGCGGAATGGGTTAGCACAAAAAATATCGAACGCTTGGGTGGTTCTTCCAACACTTTCAACAAAGCATTGGCGGCACTCGCATTCATGTCATCAGCCGCATCAACAATTGTAATGCGCCACCCATTGCTGCCTGCTGTCATGCCGTAAAAGCTTTGGGTCTTTCTAATCTCATTGATCGACAGTTGGGTTTTGAACTTCTTTGTCTTCTCGTCCCATGGCCGCGCAAGATGCAGCAAGTCGGGTTGGCTTGCTTGGGAGACTTGCCGGACGACGGTTTCAGGCCAAAGGTCGGAAGATATGGAGCCTGATGCCAAAGCCGCATCGGGATTGGAGAGAATGTATCGCGCCATATGAAAGGCGAACGTTGCTTTGCCGATACCGCGCGGCCCTGAAATCAACCATGCATGGTGCAAGCGCCCTGCTCTGTAACTGTCTGCCAAGCTTTGCAGTTCCGCACCATGTCCTAGTAATTCCATACTGTCGCTCGGAGGTGGAATGCCTTCCAACCGATCTGCGATTGGCCGCTCTTCAGCTTCCATCATCACTTCGACCCAGCTTTGGTTTTGGGTTTCCGTTTGGACGTCGACTTGGGAGTTGATTTGGACTTGGGCTTTCGCTGTATTGTTTCAAAATATGTGTCCACCGCAGCATCAAGGGCTTTGCTCACTTTGGCGAGCGATTGGGATGCATCAATAACAATACAGCGGTCCGGCTCTTCTTCGGCGATCTCCAAAAACCCCTGCCGACGAGCTTCCTGCAATTGCAGGTCATCTTGCTCAAAACGGTCTGGGCCATCCTCCGCCCACACATCAGCAGCACGCGCCAATCCGACTTCGGGAGGAAGATCGAAAATAAAGGTCAAATCAGGCCGCGCCCCTTCAGTCACAGCACGTTCCATAGCTAGGAGAAACTCTTTGTCCACACCACCGCTGACACCTTGATAAACACGACTGGAATCCATGAAACGGTCGCACAACACAATCGTGCCATTCTCCAAAGCCGGTTTGATCAGTTGTTCCACATTGTCTGCCCGCGCAGCAGCGAACAAAACTGCCTCCATGTCGGTGCCGAATTGTTTGGCAGCACCAGACAATACAACATGGCGCACAGCTTCCGCACCTGATGTTCCACCCGGTTCGCGGGTGATCAAAACATCATAACCATCTTTTTCCAGGCGCTTCGCGAGGCGTTTGATTTGAGTGGATTTCCCAGCCCCCTCACCGCCTTCAAATGTGATAAATTGTCCGCGCATCAATGGCACCAAGCAAATCGTGATGGCGCAGTCTTAGACAAAATGAATGGTGAGAGCGACACGTCAGTTCAAAAAAATATCTTAGGCATCTTCATCATCAAAACGAAAAAGACCAACGATCAGTTCTTTCATGGCATCCATGGCACGTTGGGTAACGGAACCCACACCAACATCTTCAGCTGCATATAGGGGCGTTTCTTGGCTCACTTTGCCGTCCACCAGCACTTGAAGTTTTGCCAATTGCGCACCAGCTTCAACTGGCGCTTTGATAGGCCCAGTGAAAACAATATCGGCTTTCAATCGATCGCGGAAACCAATGGGTACAAATATGCGGAGCGGCCCTTCTGCTTTCAATGGCACGCCAGAACGTGAGCCGCCATACAATGTGGCTTCGCCAACAATCTCATTTGCAGCAAACAAATCAATGGATTGGAATGCTCTGAAAGACCAACGCAACAGTTTTACAGATTCCGCAGCACGCTCCTTTGATGATGACATGCCGTTCAAAACCATAATAATCCGGCGGCCATCTTTCATGGCAGAGCCCACAAAGCCATAGCCAGATGCTTCGGTGTAACCCGTCTTCAAACCATCAGCGCCATCAACCTTTCCCAAAATTGGGTTGCGATTGCGCTGGCGAATTTTGTTCCATGTGAACGCCGGTTCTGCGTAGATCTTGTACAATTCTGGATATGTTTTCACCAAATGTCGTGCCAACACAGCCAGATCGCGTGCTGTCACCATCTGCTCCGGATGCGGAAGCCCGGTGGAATTTCTAAACTTAGACTTGCTCAAACCTATTTTGCGTGCGCGCTCGTTCATCAAGCCAGAAAACCCAACCTCAGAACCCGCCATGCCCTCAGCAATGGCCATGGACGCATCATTGCCTGATTGAATAATTACGCCACGAATAAGGTCTTCAAGACGAACATCAGAACCCAGTTTGGCAAACATCGACGACCCACCGGATTCTGAACCACCGCGTCGCCAAGCATCCTCAGAAATTGTGAACTTGGATTCAAATGTCAGTTGACCCCGTTTCAAAGCGTCAAACACAACCTCCATGGTCATCAACTTTGCCATAGATGCTGGAGGCATCAATTCGTCTGCGTTTTTCTGAAAAAGCACAGAGCCACTGTCAAAGTCCATGACGATGGCCTGCTTCGCCTTGGTTATGAACTCTTGAGCATAAGAATTTGATAATAATAGAATATTGGCTAGAATAAGAACGCCAACTCCGCGCGCAACCTGCTTCATCCTACATTCGAATGTCATTGCAATGACCCTCAGCACTCAAAACTCTTGGTTCTCAGTCTAAGGGGCCACCTTCCAATTTTCAACTGAACACTACTGATTGATGCGATAAGTCTTCAAATATGAAACCTATTTCGCATCGAGAATGAATTGCTTACGCAAACGATGGGATTTGATGGCACCTGTCGCGATTGGATCAAGAGCAACTGTATTGTTTACATCAGCCTTGGGAATTGGCCCACTTCGAGACTTTCCCAATGAAGCCACTGCACTGCTCGCAGGTGAACCCGCAGGGCCTGATTTGTAAGAAGCTGAAAGATACTTATGGTCCAAACCGTGTAACGGAGCCCTGCCGATATATTGAACATTCACCTTCGCAATACCACGCTTTTGGTAGTCCAACAGTTCAGATGCACGCGCTGAAAGATCAATAATCCGCCCTGCATGATAAGGACCACGGTCA
>CALHHQ010000329.1 GCA_938030645.1 uncultured Rhizobiaceae group bacterium | reverse complement strand
CATCATTTCAAACTCTACACCGAAGGCTTCAAAGTACCTGCTGGTGAAGTGTACTGCGCTGTTGAAGCGCCCAAAGGCGAGTTTGGTGTTTATCTCGTGTCTGATGGTTCCAACAAACCGTATCGCTGCAAATTGCGCGCTCCTGGTTTTGCACACCTTCAGGCGATGGACTTTATGTGTCGTGGGCACATGCTGGCAGATGTCGGCGCAGTGCTTGGTTCTATGGATATTGTATTCGGGGAGGTTGACCGATGATGATGCTTTTGACTGTTGTAACGTTGCTAATCGGCGTTTTGTTTTTGGTTCTCGGGTTCTTGTTCACCACCAATGGTGAAAAGGGTATGGAAATTGCTGGCCATCAGCCATCTGCCTTGGTGAAAGTCATGGGCGGCCGTTATTTCGGCCTCGCGATTGTGATTTTTGGCCTCTATTTGGTTGGCAGCGCGATGTCGCTGGCAGTGGTGTTCGTCGCCGTTTCCTTTCTTGGTTTCATCGATGCGTTGTTCACATCGAAAGCAGGTGGTGATCCCAAAGGTCATTTTGTTGTTGGGGTGATCGCTGCTGCGGT
Organism: uncultured Rhizobiaceae group bacterium; assembly: GCA_938030645.1. Lineage (GTDB taxonomy): Bacteria > Pseudomonadota > Alphaproteobacteria > Rhizobiales > Rhizobiaceae > Pseudahrensia. The sequence continues at coordinate 2,443 of CALHHQ010000329.1, read as the reverse complement.
TGCTGTTGGTTATTATATGTCCGCTGGTGCGGTAGGGGTTTAATCTATGTCCGTTCGCCGTCTTGCTGAAGAGTCTGTCCAGCCTGATGCTTTTGCGTTCAACCGTGCCAATGGCGCATGGGCGAAGAAGAAGATCAAAGACTATCCAAAGGGGCGTGAAGCCTCCGCTGTGATCCCGCTATTGATGCGGGCGCAGGAGCAAGAAGGTTGGGTGACCAAAGCTGCGATCGAGCATATCGGCGAGATGCTCGATATGCCTTTGATCCGGGTTTTGGAAGTGGCGACATTCTACACCCAGTTCCAGCTGGCTCCAGTTGGCAAACGCGCCCACATTCAAGTTTGTGGAACAACACCGTGCATGTTGCGCGGTGCTGGCGAAATTATGGATGTGTGCAAGGCGAAGATTTCGCCCAATCCGTTTGAAGTGACCGAAGACGGCAAACTGTCTTGGGAAGAAGTTGAATGCCAAGGCGCATGTGTGAACGCGCCCATGGTGATGATTTTCAAAGACAGCTACGAAGACCTTACACCTGCGCAGATGGAACATATCATTGACCGTTTTGCTGCAGGTAAAGGCGATGAAATTACACCAGGTCCGCAAATCGATCGTATTTTCTCTGCACCTGAAGGTGGTTTGACCTCTTTGACGGGCAAGCCTGTTGCTGCAAAACGCAAAGCGTCAGCAAGGGCTACTGCTGAATCTGCGAAGGTTGCTGCGCCGAAAAAGCCTGCTGTTAAAAAAGCGCCAGCTAAAGCTGCCGGACTGATTGGTTCAAATGCTGCCAAATTGGCTGCAAAACCAAAAGCCGATGTTAAAGCTGCACCGAAAAAAGCGGCCGCTGTAAAAACGGCTGGCCCAGAGCGTTTGAAAAAACCCAATGGTAAAGCGGACGATTTGAAACTGATTTCCGGTGTTGGCCCTAAACTTGAGCAAACACTCAACGGTCTTGGCTTCTGGCACTTCGCGCAAATTGCTAAATGGAAAAAAGCCGATGTAGCGATTGTGGACGATCAACTGTCATTCAAAGGCCGCATCGAGCGGGATGAGTGGATCAAGCAAGCAAAAGTTCTTGCAAAGAAGGTGAAATAAGATGGCTCTTCAAGATAAAGACCGCATTTTCACGAATATTTATGGGCTGCATGACAAGTCGCTCAAAGGCGCAATGTCGCGCGGACATTGGTCTGGCACGGCTGGCTTTATCAAAAAGGGCCGTGATTGGGTGATAGACCAGACGAAAGCCTCTGGCCTTCGCGGCCGTGGCGGTGCGGGTTTCCCGACTGGTTTGAAATGGTCTTTCATGCCGAAAGAACCAAGTGAACGGCCTCATTACCTCGTGATCAATGCGGATGAGTCCGAGCCGGGAACATGTAAAGACCGTGACATCATGCGCCACGATCCGCATACGCTGATCGAAGGCTGTCTGATTGCTGGTTTCGCAATGGGTGCACACGCTTGTTATATTTATGTACGCGGCGAATATATGCGTGAGCGTGAAGCGCTCGAAGCGGCGATCAACGAATGTTACGAAGCCAAATTGTTGGGTAAAAACAACAAGAACGGTTGGGACTACGATATTTACGTCCACCACGGCGCGGGTGCTTACATCTGCGGCGAAGAAACAGCCCTGTTGGAATCACTTGAAGGCAAAAAAGGCCAGCCGCGCTTGAAGCCACCATTCCCGGCGAATGTGGGTCTCTATGGTTGCCCAACCACTGTGAACAATGTGGAATCAGTGGCTGTTGTGCCAACAATATTGCGCCGTGGACCGGATTGGTTCTCGAGCTTTGGTCGTGAAAACAACCGTGGCACAAAACTGTTCTGTATCTCTGGTCACGTGAACACACCTTGCACCGTCGAAGAAGAAATGAGCATTCCGTTCCGCGAGTTGATCGACAAACATTGTGGTGGTGTTCGTGGTGGTACTGACAATCTGTTGGCCGTTATTCCAGGTGGTTCTTCTGTGCGCATGGTACCTGCCCATCAGATGATCGACACTCAAATGGATTTTGACGCTCTGTCTGCACTGGGTTCCGGTTTGGGAACTGCTGCTGTGATCGTTATGGATAAATCCACAGACATCATTCGCGCTATTGCCCGTCTGTCAGCATTCTACAAGCATGAGAGCTGCGGCCAGTGCACGCCTTGTCGTGAAGGCACAGGCTGGATGTGGCGTGTGATGGAACGCATGGTTGAAGGTCGTGCTGAAAAACGTGAAATCGATATGTTGTTCGATGTGACCAAACAAATCGAAGGCCACACAATTTGCGCTCTCGGTGATGCCGCTGCATGGCCGATCCAAGGCCTCATCAACCACTTCCGCCCGGAAATGGAAGCGCGGATTGATAGCTATACGTATCGTTCCAGCAAGGACGGTGCGGTGCTGGAGGCGGCGGAGTAAATTCAATGTATGTTGCAGGGCTAAACATATTCAATCGCAGGGTA
>CALHHQ010000328.1 GCA_938030645.1 uncultured Rhizobiaceae group bacterium | reverse complement strand
AATAGGCATCACGATCCGCAATCTCTGCCGTCCATCGTGATGCATGTCGCATCACATCATGGTTCGAAAACGCCCAACACGACCAACCATCGGGTGCTTTGTCTTGAAAGTTTGACAAAGTTTGACGCACTTTTTCGGGCGTAAGTCTGTCAGGCGACAAAAAGTCGAACGAATAACACATATGCACTTTGTCACCGCCCGATGTGTATTCGGCAACAATCTCCAGACCGCGTTCTGAATCACCCACTTCTCCAACAGCAGTTGCAGCCGGATATTCGTTCAACAAGTCACGAAAACGCTTGAGAAACGCAATATTTTCTGGCTGGTTGCGATCATACACATGGCTTTGGAAATTGTAGGGGTTCACCTCTGGCGCGATTGATGAATTGCGTTGTGCAACAGGAAGAGCCGGATTGGATTCCAGCCCGGCGCTGTGGAAGTAGAAGTTGATTGTGTCGAGACGGAAGCCATCCACGCCACGGTCTAACCAAAAGCGAACGGTGTCCAAAAGCGCGTTTTGGACATCTTCGTTGTGGAAGTTCAAATCCGGTTGGCTGGTGAGGAAATTGTGCAAGTAATATTGGCAACGGGTCGTGTCCCATTCCCAAGCAGAACCGCCGAAAATTGACAACCAATTATTGGGCGGTGTTCCGTCTTCATTGGCATCAGCCCAGACATACCAATCAGATTTTTCATTCGTTTTGCTGGAACGGCTTTCTGCAAACCATTCATGCTGATCAGACGAGTGGGAAATGACCTGATCAATCATAACTTTCAGGCCCAGCGTATGCGCTTTGGCAATTAGATTATCAAAATCTTGCAGTGTCCCAAAGATTGGATCGACCGATTTATAGTCTGATACATCATACCCAAAATCGAGCATGGGAGACTTAAAGAATGGCGAAATCCAAATGGCATCAACGCCCAAAGATGCGATGTAATCCAGTCGTTGGGTGATGCCAGGTAAATCGCCAATGCCATCTCCATTGCTGTCTTGGAACGAGCGTGGGTAGATTTGATAAATGACTGCGCCACGCCACCAATCTGCATCCACATCGCGACTTGCTACAACGGGGGTTGCAGTGTGTTGTTCTATATCTTGAACTATATTCATGGGGTTATCCTCCCTTCACTGAACCAGCCAACAAGCCGCGCACGAAATAGCGCTGCAATGACAAGAAAACGGTCAGTGGAACAATGATTGTGATAAAGGCAGAGGTTGCGAGGATTTCCCAATCGCCACCGCGTGTGCCCAGTAAATCTTTAAGTGCAGATGTCAGCACGGTTTTCGTTTCACCATCACCCAAGAACACTTTTGCCACCAGCAAATCGTTCCAAACCCAAAGGAACTGGAAGATTGCGAAAGAAGCCAAAGCTGGCAAAGAAAGTGGCAGAACAATTTTGTAGAAAATTTGGAAATGGGTCGCGCCATCGATACGAGCAGACTCCATAATTTCTCCTGGTAAACCAGCCATGTAATTGCGCAAAAGATAGATCGCGAGCGGCAACCCAAATCCTGTGTGAGCCATCCAAATACCCCAATATGATTTGGCCTCGATGCCAAACACATTGCCGATATCATTGTACAAAGACAAAAGTGGAATGAGGGAAAGCTGCAGTGGCACAACCAGCAAACCGACAATGGTTGCTGTGATTAATGCACGACCGGGATAACGCATCCATGCCAAGGCATATGCCGCAAAGGCAGCGATCAGAATGGGAATGAACGTTGCAGGTATGGTCACGACTGCTGAATTCAAAAACGCTTGGCCAATGCCATCGCGTGTGAAAACGCGCTTGTAATTGTCCAATGTGAAAATTGGTGGTTCGTTTGCACGATAAACAAATCGGGCATCGCGCGCACGGGTGATCTCTTTTTCACTGGTCAGCGTATATGCACCGTCTTTCTCCACAGTGACGCTGATACCTTTGCGAAGCGACGCAATTTCGCCGATTGCAGAACTTGCATCGCCCTGCAGTTTCTTGCCGGTTGATGCGTAGGCTTCAACAACGGATTGAGAGCCTTCGGGAAAAATACGACCTTCAACTGTCCAATTGCCATCCAACAGTTTTTGTTCGGACAAATCTTGAGGAACGTGACGCGCGTTTCGCGATGAACGGAATGGTGCAGTCCACCAACCAGATGAAGAAATTTGTGCCTTATCTCTAAACGAGGACACCAAAATTCCGACCGTTGGCAGCGACCAAATGACAACCAATAAAAGAACACTGAGATGAACCGCCAAGCGGCCCAATATTGACTGGCCCATTATCCTGTTCCCTTGTCGAGAGACGCTTGGCGAATGTTCCAAACCATGATGGGGAGTACAGCGATCATAATCGTGAGCGCAACCACCGAGGAATACCCATCATGGTCTCCGCGCACCAACCAGAAGAACATATAATTAGCCAAGACCTGAGTGTCCCATTGGCCATCAGTCATGGTGAAAACGATGTCGAAGACTTTCAGGACGAGAATAGTGATTGTCGTCCACACCACCATCACAGTGCCCATGATTTGCGGCACCATAATTTTCCAGAAAATCTGAAACCCATTG
>CALHHQ010000327.1 GCA_938030645.1 uncultured Rhizobiaceae group bacterium | reverse complement strand
GGTCTCGCACTGTCTCATGGCTTATGTTCTCTGCCACATCAATTGGGACATCAATATGAACTGGGCCGGGCTGACCTTCGAACGCAATGGCGAGCGCTTTTTCCATCATGACGCCAACTGTGCCAGCACTCGCCTTGAATGTGGCTTTGACGATTGGGCGCAACATGGCCTGATGGTCGAACACTTGGTGGGTGTAGGTTTCGGCTTCAGCAGCATCGACACAGCCGGTCAGAAAAATAAGTGGCACGCGATCCTGCATAGCGTTGGCAACCACGTTGACCGCATTGGCAACGCCTGGTCCGATCGTTGCAACCAATATGCCGGGCGCGCGTGAGCCTTCAGGTTCAGCATGCCAAGCGCCTTCCGCCATAAAGCCTGCAGCGTTTTCATGTTTGGTGAGATGAAAATCTATGCCTGACTGATCCAACCCATCCAGAATGGCCAAAACCTCACCGCCTGGAATGCCGAAAGCCCGTTTACAACCGGACTGTTTGAGTTTTTGCGCAATAATCTGCGCGCCAGTTAGGGATGCTTTCGACATGGGAATTTCCAGTTTGGGATTTTGTTTGGTCTAGTGCTGGTGGTTGTTCAGTGCAAGCACAATTGGGTCAACTTGCTGTGGGTGTTGCGTTATCGCGCAATTGCCAGACCGTCGACAATTGTGACATGACATGGGCATGGCCAAACCGACAGTTACTTCTACAGATGTTGCGCGCGTTGCAAAGGTTTCGCAGTCGGCGGTGAGCCGAACCTTCACGGTTGGAGCTTCTGTGTCTGATGACACACGTCGCCGCGTCATGGCTGCTGCAGATGAGCTGGGCTATCGCCCCAATGCACTCGCCCGCTCTTTGATATCAGGGAAGTCTGGCATCATTGGTGTGTTGGTGGCGTATCTCGACAATCAGTTTTACCCTGTCATTTTGGAAAAGCTGTCACGCAAATTGCAGGCTGAAGGTTATCGCGTCTTGATGTTTATGACTGATACTGGCGACCAAGATGCGGTGGTCAATGATATGTTGCAGTATCAAGTTGAAGGTGTGGTGATGGCCTCGGCGCATTTGTCTTCTTCATTGGCACAAAGATGCGCGGATAGCGGTATTCCGGTTGTTTTGTTCAACCGTTATGTTGCAGCTTCGCCGGCCAGTTCTGTAACGTCTGACAATCTTGAAGGTGGTCGTTTGGTTGGAAACTTCCTCGTTGATGGTGGCCATGAGCGAATTGCTTATATTGCTGGCTATGAAGACTCTTCCACCAATCGAGATCGCGAAGCAGGGTTTCACAAGGGTTTGGCCGAACGGGGTGCGGTTTGCCATTCTCGTGCGGTCGGGGCTTATACAATTGAAGGTGCAGCCCAAGCGACACGCGATCTTTTCCAACATGAACTAAAACCTGACGCCGTATTTGTCGCGAATGATCACATGGCGTTTTCTGTGATGGATGTTTTGCGCGCCGAACTCAAATTGAAAGTTCCTGAAGATGTTTCCGTAGTGGGCTTTGATGATGTGCCACAAAGCAAGTGGGGGGCCTATGATTTGACCACGGTGGAGCAACCGTCATCAGCCATGGTGGACGCGACCGTTGAAATTTTGCTGGATCAAATGGGTGGGGACAATATCAGTCGGAAGGCCGCTGTATTGCCCACTAAACTCATTGTCCGTAGCAGTGCTCGACTGCCCAAGATTTAGAGACCCAGACGGGCCTTACCAAATTGCTGTTCCACGCGCGCCATGACATCGACACCCATCTGCAAGAGGATATGGATGACATCGATGGGTACCCAGTTTTCGCGAATTTTTCCTTCGTGATGGAGATAAAAATCCATCACACGCATTTCGATATCCTTGTTTGTGGCACCGACACCGAACAACATGCCGCCCGTATGAGGCGAGACAACACTTGGCCAACCTCCCGTGACGGAGTAGGGGCCATCGCCGATCTGGACGTAATGTCCCATTTCTTTGTCAGGATTGGCTTCAACCAGGTTTTGCCCACCCGTTCGCCCGGGGAATGCCAGTCGAAACGGCATTTGATGGAAATCCACGAACCCATCCAAACCACGAGTTGTGCCAATGCCTGATGGGCCGTACCACATCATTTTTTCATGCCAGTGGTCTTTCTGAGGCATGTTGAGAAGACCGTCGCGACCATCGATTTCTTGATTGTTGTAATCGCCCAGCGTTTTGTGCATGGCGAGTGTTTGAGCAATCGAGGCCATACCGATTTCCATGTTCTGCTCGGTGAACACCAAACCATCGCTCGTGTACGGACCAAGCCATAGGCCTTCTGTTCCGGTGCTTGGGGGAAGGGGCCAAAAGCCAGCTTGTCGAATGACGTCCAGAATATCCCATAAGCAACTTGAACGAACGATCTTTCCGTCTTTCAGTTCGTGCACTTCGCCATAACGAATGAACATGGGTTGGCCGGTTGCCGGAATGTTTAGCCAGTCGTTTCGAAAAGTCCCAATATAGTGGCCTACCATGGCAACTAAGTCGCGGGTTTCTCCCACTTTGTTTCTGTAGCTGCCACCAACCAGAATTTCATCTCGGCGTTCAAGCTGGTCAAAGGATTCTAAAAAAGGCTTCCAAACTGTGTTTTCAATGTCTTTTATCCCATTGGCTTCATTGAGAGGGTGCGAGCCGCGCCATGAGCTTTTATCGCTATAGGCATTGGCCAAAGCTTCACTGACAGTGTCCGGGCTTGAGTTTGCAATTGCTTGCATCCAGTCATTCACAACACGTTTGTTTGCGAGATTGCGAGCTTGTTCAATGGGTTGGGGGCCGTTAGCAGCCATTTAATTTCACCTGCATATTTGTTCTTAAATGACAGATAGGCCGTTTATGTGTGATTTTGCAATTGGCTATTGCATACGTATTCAAAAAATGATTATCTGCAAGTGAGGACAACGCTGTTGACGAGAAATCTTGTTTTTATAAAGCTGTTGGCCAACACTGAAGTTGGTAGAAATAAGAAAAACTATTGGGAGATAGAAAACATGTTGAAAAAATTTATGTTGGCATCAGCGATGACTGTTGCATTTACCGGACTTAACTTTGCTACAGCTTCGACCGCTGCTTTGGCTGATGGCCATGCAAAGTGCGATATCAGCAAAGGTCGTGTGAGCATTGTAGGCAATGAATTCCCTGCGATCCAAACTATCGGCAAGGGTGCGCAAGCCTGTGCTGGTGGCGAAGTCACTGTAAAAGCAAACCTCACAGCGGATCACCAGAAAATCAACGTTGCTGGCATGTCTGGCAATCCTGCTGAATACACATCAGCAATTGTTGCAAACTCTTCTATCGTTGCTCTTATGAACGATGATCTGATCCGCCCGCTTGATGACTATGTCGCGAAATACGGCAAAGATCTGAAGAAGAACCAGTTGGTGACAATCGACGGTAAAGTGATGGCTGTGGCATTTATGGCGAATGCGCAACATCTCGTTTATCGCAAGGACGTTCTTGAAAAAGCTGGAATTACGCCACCAAAAACATACGAAGACATGTTGGCAGCTGCCAAGGTGCTTCGCGACAAAGGTATTTCTCAAAATCCGCTTGGTGGCGCGTATAAAGCGGGTTGGAACCTCGCTCAAGAATTCAACAATATGTATCTTGGTTATGGCGGCGAATTTTTCAAAGCTGGAACAGCTGAAGTTTCCATCAACAATGACAAGGGCATTGCTGCTCTGAAAATGATGAAAGACTTGGCTGGGTATATGAACCCAGACTACCTCACACATGATTCAAACTTGACCAACGCCGAATTCCGCGCTGGCAATGTTATCATGATGAACATGTGGGGAAGTCGTGCAGCGACTTTGACCGACGCTGATGGTGTTTCGCAAGAAGTCAAAGACGGTCTTGCTGTTGCTGCGCCAATGACTGTTGGTGGCGGTTCCATTCCGGCAACAACTCTTTGGTGGGATGGTTGGACTGTGTCCAAGAACATTTCAGATGAAGATGCAGAAGCGACCTTCAAATCATTAATGAATGCGATTAATCCAAGCATTCTGAAAGACGACGCGGTTTCCAAGCAGGCTGTCTGGCTGTTGGATGGTTATAAGCCAACGCCGGCTGCTGAAGGTGTGTTTGCTGCAGCGTCCATGGGCAC
>CALHHQ010000326.1 GCA_938030645.1 uncultured Rhizobiaceae group bacterium | reverse complement strand
CTGCACAAAAGTGATGGAACTTGGCGGCGGACGTTTGTTTGCCAAAACGGGCGCTGAAGGCGTGTTCTGCGCCGCCATTCCCGAACTGGGTCTCGGCATTGCGCTCAAATGTGACGATGGTTCTTCTCGTGGCTCAGAAGCCATGATGGCGGCCACATTTGCGCATCTATTGCCGAATGATGATCCGCTGCAACCCGGCCTAGAATCTCTCGCCAACACGAAACTCACCAACTGGAACGGCATTCATGTGGGTGATGTGAAGGGCGAGATTAACGCGTAACGGCTCAATGAGGCTCGCTTTGCACAACTAGCGATGAGCTTAAGGTCGGTTCTGCTGACAAACCGCCAAATTCTATCGGTCGATAAGATACGCCAAAACAGAGTGTGACAGACTGCACATCCATAAACTTTGGTTCATCGCACACTTGGTTTTCCAAGAATTGAACCAAGGACGCAACCTATGTACCCCTTTTCGAACCTTTCACTAATTTTGAAATTTGTTCCCATCAATTGGGGGCTAACAGATGCCCGACTAACCTTTGGTGATGACAATTTTAGCGCCACCAATTGGAACGATACAGTCAACGGCTTCGATGGCAACGACATTATTCAAGGGCTTGGCGGAAACGATACCTTGATTGGTGGCGATGGAAACGACACCCTTAATGGAGGTGTCGGCAATGATCGGCTCTTTGGTGGAAACGACAATGACATACTCTTAGGCGGCGCTGGTTCTGATCGCCTAGATGGAGGAACAGGCAATGATCGGCTCTTTGGTGACGACGGTGACGATACCATGTCCGGGGGTTCTGGTGAGGACACCATGTTCGGCGGTAGCGGTGTAGATACGATGTATGGTGGCTCTGGCGACGATTTCTTGAGCGGCGGTTTTGGCAATGATCGAATGTACGCAGGCAGTGGCGATGACATCGTTAGTGGTGGTTTTGGCAATGACCGGATGTATGGAACCAATGGGGACGACGTACTAAACGGCGATGCAGGCAATGATTTTCTTAGCGGGGGAGATGACGAAGATTCACTGTCTGGCGGCAGTGGCAATGACACCTTAAACGGTGGCGAAGATGAAGATACTCTGACCGGCGGGTCTGGTGCAGATGTCTTTATATTCAATACAAATCACGATGATGATATCATAACGGATTTCAACGTTAACAGCGGAGATCGAATTGATCTTTCAGGCACTAGCATTTCAAGCTTTGCGGATCTTTTCGACAAATCAAATGACGTTTTCATGGAAGAAGTGCATGTCGGGTTTTCAACGCATACAGTGATTTACACATCAGATGGGTCACTAGATGACGACTCCATCACGCTAAATAACGTGAGTATGAGTGAACTGACGGCGGATGATTTCATCTTCTAATCAATACAGCCTCTTCGCGGGCGACAAAGAAAAGCCAGTGGTATTTGGTTTGTCACGAGCCAAGCATCCAGCTCTTCATTGTCGTTCGAAATTTGAGAGAGTGACGATCTTAGCTATGGGTTCAAACCAGCCATTGCCGATCTCACCCAGCCGTTTGATCAGGCTTTGCATCTGTTGAGAAAAGATAGATGGCCAATGCGAAGGTCAAAATTCCCAAATACAACCAGAACACGGCGTTGAAGCCGCTTATGGGTTCTGCGGCGACTTCATTGGCGTCATAGACAAAGCCAGAGACACTTTGCATTGCGCCTGCCCCACCTATTGAAAAGAAGTTCAACAGAGTTGCGCCGCGTCCTGTCATGCGTGCAGGGACGAATGCCAAGCCGTGGGCCATGATGACGGGATATGACACTCCGCACAGCCCAAGCACGATCAAAAACCAAGTTGTGCGATCCACGGATGCTATCGGGTCTGCCACCCATAATCCCATCACGATTGCCATGATGAACGAACCACCCAAAATAACCTTTTTGCGCGAGTTCAAAAGACGGTCCAATGGCCCATACAGAATGCTGCCAACAACCATAGCAATTGCCACGTAAAAGGTAATCGTACCGATTTGTGATGCATTCAAATTGTGGACTTGTTCAAAATATGGGCCAGACCACAATCCACGCATATTGGCGATCACCGCATAAGTCATGGCTGTGATCGGGAAGATGAACCAGAGAGGTTTGATCATCAGCAGTTCACGATATGAGCCCGCGCCCTTCCCGTCCATATTTACTCTTGCAGGGTCACGCACCATTGCGACAACGGCGAGTGCGATAATGATTGTGACCGCAAACAAACCCCACACTACTGAGCGCCAACCATAGGCTTGTTCTGCCAGCGCCAATGGGCTGGAGCCCAACAGGTTTCCCGCATTGCCGAACGCGATGAAGAAAGCCGACATGGTTGCAAATTGTGCAGGGGAATATTCGCGACGAAAAATCACAAACGTTGCCATGAGTACGGGTGAACACCCAACGCCAATCAAAGCCATGGCCGTGACCACCATCCAAGGGGCAGACGCGATTGCAAATAAAGCCGTGCCGCTGCCCGCAAACAGGCCAAACATCAAACCGCCTGTGAGTTTGGGGCCATATTTGTCTAACAACGGTCCCACAATGAATTGAAACGCGGCGAATGCCAGAAACCAAGCACCCAGCGCTTGGCTCAATTGATTGTTTGTCATGCCCAGTTCCGCAGACAATGTGGGGGTCATGACAGCCATGAACGAGCGATAAAATTGGCTCATCACATACGCGAAGGCCAAGGCGGCAATACCAGCCATGGGAAAACCTGAATGAATTACGTGCCGCAGTGCACATTAGGGTTTGTCATTCGCGCAAAAAACGCTATCAGGCAAGCGTTCCTTTTGTGGACGTACAGCAATGTGCAAAACTGGAGGAACGTGCCCTCATGGCGAAATTGGTATACGCAGCAGACTTAAAATCTGTCACCTACGGGTTTCCCGGTTCAAGTCCGGGTGAGGGCACCATTTCAATCTCCGTAATTATCTGAAGTTTGAAACGCGTTGTTTCATTACTGCCGCCGTGTCATTTTGTTTTGATTGACATGCCGTGAACAGTTTGCATGCTCATAAACACGCGGTCGAAACAACACTTGCTGGAACTTGCAAAATCACTCAGAAGCAGATGTCGTTTAATCGGCGTTCTTGTTTGTTTTTTGTTTTGGGCCCTGCCCTCGAAGTCTATGGCAGAACCGCTCTATTTTGTGAGCCTTGCCAATATCAAAACGAACTCGCAGATCGAATATGAACGTTTTGTCACGGCAGTGATCCCCATATGGAAACGTCACAATATGGATGTTGTATTGCGTCTTAAAATTGACGCGGACGGCCGAACCACACAAGACCTTTTGAATTTGAATGATGTTGCCGTTTTGAAAGTGCGCAGCAGAAAAGACTTTTATGCCTATATCGAAGATCCAGATTACCAAAAAATCAAACGTAACAGGATGAATGCCGTAGAGTTTTTCGCCGTTATGGAAGGCAATGAGGCGAATTTGGAGCGGTTGGATGAAGTCAGGCGTTTTGATATTTTGCAAGTTGTGTTTCGTCGCCAACACAGTTTCCACAATGGTATCAGCGTGAACATCAACCACGCGGGTCAGGTCAAAGGCCCAATCTCAAGATTCCTCAAATCGGTGCACTCAATTGTCATCGAACCAGCATCCTTTGAAGACAACGGGAAACAAATGCCCAACACACTTGCTGGGCGCTTAGTTCGGTAATTTCTGACCCGACGAAATCAAACCATCACACCAACTCGCGAAACGCCGATGGAGTAAAATCCACTCTTGGTTCCGCATTGGTGCCTTTGATTTTGGACACCCAATCAGGGTCGGCCAAGATTGCACGACCGACAGCTATAAGATCGAACTCTTCGCGCTCCATACGACGCACGAGTTCGTTGACATCTTTAGGTTCAGACGATTTGCCACCGAAGGCGCCGAAAAAATCTCCAGATAAGCTTCCTTTTGTGGGAGTACAGCAATGTGTAAAACTTAAGCAACGTGCCCTCATGGCGAAATTGGTATACGCAGCAGACTTAAAATCTGTCACTTACGGGCTTCCCGGTTCAAGTCAGAGTGAGGGCACCATTTTCTGACGTAGTTGGTACTGCAATTTAGGCAAAAGTTAGCCGTTCAATCTTTGAAGGCTCTCAACGAACCTCTTAGGCAGATGAGGTCTTTTGGGGGTTTTCAACCCCATATCCTTTGCAATAGCGCGCAAGAATGTCACGCAGCTCTGGGTGACAGCGTGCCACGTTTTAAAATTTTTCTTGTGGCTGTCGACGATCGCAACCACTCTATCGAATTCAGGCTTTGTAAGATCTACGCGGTAGCGCGCGGTGACGTAAGCATCTTCCGAATCTCCATCACTCCAACCAGTTTCTGCCGCAACCGGCACAACATGTCCCAGTGTAAAAATGCGTGGATTAGCGGTTCGTGGATGAAGGCCAGCAACTTCTGTTTCACCAACGAGCAAAACGCCTTTCGCATCGACAGGCACCTTCCCGTTTTTGTCCAACCGTCCCAGGATCACTGAAGCATGACCATAGCTTAGCGCATTTCGCGCACGGAACTCGATGAAATGGGTTTTCTTTTGGGTTGTTTTTCGCTTGGAAATGGGGCGCTGCAAATTCAGATCGATACTGCGCGTCGCAGCCAAACTGTACGTTGATGTTGATGTGAACACATCATTATATGCAGATGTAGATTTTTGGCAGGCTGACAGAGCGAGAACACTCATCAAAACGAAAGCAGCAGACAACAATCTTCGCATAAATCACCTAATCCTACGCCAAAAAACACAAAAAAAGGGACGCCCGAGAGCGCCCCTCTTCAAATTCAATAATTTAGCCAGTTACTTCAACTGGTGCTTTGCCTTTACCTTTGCCGACGGTGTCGCAAGCGGAAAGGGAAACTGCAGCTGTAAGAGCAAATGCGATAGCAAGGAACTTTTTCATAATAACAATCCTGTTAAGTTGGGGTAGTTGACGTTGCGTAAACCTTCATGGCATAGGCATTCCGTAACGGAAACCAAAAAATCCGCTGACACCCAAATTTTCTCACAGAAATCGAATTTTTGTGACAATTTGGTCACTAGAACTGCCATTAATGGGCGAAAACTGGCGCTTTATGGCAAAACAAGGGCAGAGTTTGTACTATGAGCAATTGGCGTTCCGCGGGATTATTTGCCGTAACATTTATGGTTGTTGCCATTTCAGCATTAGCAGCGGCGCAGGCCAAAAAGGTGGTTACAGCGCCGTTCATTGAAAAAGGGACAATTGTTGTAAACACTCAAAGCAGGCAGTTGTTCTATGGTATCGGCAATGGCAAGGCCATAAAATATACAGTCGCGGTCGGGCGCGCTGGCAAACAGTGGAAAGGCACCACCTACATTCGCTCCAAAAGGTGGAAGCCTGCCTGGAAACCAACTCCAGAAATCCGCCGTGACAACCCTAGTCTACCTGATGTGATTCCAGGCGGTTCTCCGCGCAACCCTGTCGGCGTCGCTGCTCTGGTTCTGGCGCGAGATAAATATGCAATTCACGGCACGAACCGTCCGGAATCGATAGGTAAATCAGTGTCCTACGGGTGTATTCGCATGCACAATAAAGACATCACGGACCTCTATAAGCGCGTGCGATGGGGTCGAAAAGTAAAAGTCATTGTGCAATAGGCGAATGGTTTGCCGAGCAAAGCGCACGCAATAGGCGTTTCTCAGGCCCTCTCAAAATAACGAAAGGGCGCGGTCATTTTACAAGCCGCCCCACCCCTTTTTAAGCTTTACTATAGCTAGAAAAGCCAGCTTTAGAAAATGAAGTCGTCGGCAGCAAGATCTGCAGCCTCAAGACCTTCAAGCAACAATGTGCCGTAGGTTCCAGCTTCAAGGAGCAATCCATCTGTGCCGTCTGTGAGCGACAGGTCGCCCATGGAAAGGCCCATGCCCTGGAAGAAAATGCGGTCAACAATGCCTGCACCGGCTTCGAAGTCGGTAATCACATCGTTGCCGAAATTGCCTTTGAACAAGAACAAGTCGAGATCATCACCACCTGTTAGCGTGTCGTCGCCGAGGCCACCAATCAATGTGTCACGACCACCAGCGCCATTCAAAACATCGTCACCAATTTGACCATTCAAACGGTTCGCGTTGTCGTCGCCAACGGCCACATCATCAAATTCTGATCCGTAGAAGAATTCCACATCAATGAATGTGTCGCCTGTGGCTTCGCCAGCAAAACCGCCAGTTGCCAAATTGACGCCAACACCTTCGTCAGCGTGTTGGTAATTGGTTGTGTCAATGCCGTCGCCACCATCGATCAGGTCTGCACCTTCACCACCAAGCAACATATCATTGCCACCCATGCCGAACAATTCGTCGTCACCTTCATTGCACATCAAGCGGTTTACGCCATCTGCACCAGTAAGAATATCGTCGAAAGCAGAACCACGAATATCTTCTACATTGAAAATGCGGTCGCCTTCAGCGTCTCCGCCCGTTCCTTTTTTGGTGGTCAGATTGACTTGGACAGCTTCATCAGAATCGCGATAATCGACTGTGTCTCGGTCGCCATTGCCACCATTCAGACGGTCGCGGCCTGCACCACCGATCAAAACGTCGTTGTCATTGCCACCGAACAAAACATCATTGCCAGCACCACCGTCGAGCAAATCATCGCCGTCGCGGCCGATCAATCGGTTGTTGCCGTCATCTCCTGTGATT
>CALHHQ010000325.1 GCA_938030645.1 uncultured Rhizobiaceae group bacterium | reverse complement strand
ATTCCAATAGTTCAAGCCACCCAAGGCTTCACCTGTACCGCTATCGCGTGGTCCAAAACCGCGACTGTCAAAGCCACGAATTTGTTGTCCACCTTGGAAGAAATGATCGGTAATGCGCAGTGTATCATTGCCAAATGGTGTGATGTTGCCAGCACCTGCGGCGCCTTTTAACACGATGTCTTTGTCCTCAGACAAAAGATAGTAGCCGACCAAACGCCCCGTTGTCTTTACATATTGAGCGTCTCCACCAAGACCTGCAAACTGTTGGTCGAACTTACCGTAGATGCCATTACGTGGTGTCTTGCCGCTGTCCAATGAATTGTAAACCAGACCGTATCCCAACGATGATGTGAAGTAAGGGCTCCGGCTCACCGTATCAGCTGTAGCTTCCGAGAACTTGGTTCTGTCGGTTAGGTCTTCATCACCCACGTCTAGATCTTCATATTTGGCTGTATAGTTCACACTTGCTGACAGACGATCGGTGATCGGCGCAGCAGCTCTCAAACGAAATAGTGTGGTCTCATTATTGAAGCGAACGTTGTCAGACGACTCTGTCGTTTCACGGGAAAAATCGAACCCTGCTGCAATACGACGACCCAAGAAATATGGCTCGGTAAACGAAAGCTGATACTTTTCTGTATCTTCACCAAACCCACCGGATACTTTTACAAACTGACCACGACCAAGGAAATTACGTTCCGTTATGGAAATTTCACCAATTGGTCCATCGCTGGTCGAATAGCCACCGCCGAACGAAATCTCTCCCGTTGCTTTGTCCTTGATATTCACGACAACGACAACGCGGTCGGGCGCAGACCCTGGACGGGTTGTGATACGGACAGATTCAAAAAATCCGAGAGCTTCAAGGCGGCGTTTCGCTTGGTTTACGAGAACACGGTTGTAAGCATCGCCCTCTGAGACATCGAATTCGCGACGAATGACATAACCACGTGTACGATTGTTGCCGATAACCTCAATGCGCTCGATGTACGTGCGAGGACCTTCGTCCACGAAAAACGTTATATCGATTGTTCGGTTCTCGAAATTGCGCTCACCACGAGGTGTAACTTCCGCAAATGGATAGCCGCCTTCAGAAATAGCCGTCGTCATAGCGACGAGCGTACGTTCGATGTTTCGCGCGCTGTATATGTCGCCTTCGCGAATATCGATTGCATCTTGAAGCACCGCATCATCTACAACTGACAATGCGTTATCAACGGCAACTGTTCCAAATGTGTAACGCTCGCCCTCTTCAACTGTGATGTTGATAGAATAAGAGTTGTCCGCCTGATTGAAATCACCGACAGCAGAGATCACACGGAAGTCTGCATATCCATTATTAAAGTAGAAACGGCGTAAACGCTCTTCATCGGCACGCAGGCGATCTGGATCGAAAACATCGTCACGCTTCAACCAGCTGAGAAAATTACTCTCATTGTGCGAAATCACTTCAGTTAAACGGCTGTCACCAAAAGCGTTGTTTCCCACGAACTCAATGCTGGAGATCTTGGTACGACCACCCTCATTAATTAGGAACACGATGTTCACACGGTTGTTATCGAGCACATCAACGCGAGCAGTCACATCAGCAGATGCACGGCCTGAACGGCGCACAGATTCTCGAACGCGCTCAACATCACTGTCGAGTTTTTCCTGGCTAAAAATGCCGAGACTTTTGGACTGCACAATACCGCGTAATTGTTCGTCGCGAACTTTGTCATTGCCTTCAAATTGAACCAGATTGATTGTCGCGTTTTCTTGAACTTCGACAATCAATGTAGAGCCCGATGTCGTGATCCGCACGTCTGAAAACAAGCCTGTTGCGTAAAGCTGGCGCAGAGATTCGTCAGTATCAAATGTGCTGAAGCTTTTGCCGGGCGTGATCGTTACGTAAGAACGCACTGTTTCTGCATCAATTCGCTGATTTCCGCGAACGCTGATAGAGCGCACAACAGCAGCGGACGCTTGCGTGGCAGACATACCAGACACAACTGCGGCTACTGGAACCATGGTTCCAACGGCCAGAGTTACCGCTACAGAAAAGCGTAATAAACACGTGGAAAATTGGTGAAACAACTTCATGAAAACTTTGCTCTCAAACTATGACCCAAAAAGCCAATGTTGCGCCCTATAATTAAGTCTGCTCATTCACCCCGCAAAATAGGCGAATTTGAGACAGAACCCTAGATTTGTTAATTGTTTGTACAGGACTTTTTTACGGTTGCAACCATTCTTGGCCACCACGATTGCCAAAAAGTTTAAACCGAGACCAAAACGCAACACAGCATGGGGTATTGGTTAATCAAAGGTTAATCATCAGCTGAATACGTCGAGTATGCGACGCACATCGTTGGACGTTGCGAACAGCATCATGACCAAAATGCATGTCAAACCGATTCTAAACGCATATTCCTGAGTTTTGACAGACAGGGCTTTGCCCCGAATTGCTTCAATCGCGTAGAAAACCAAATGACCCCCGTCCAACACAGGAACAGGCAAGAGATTCATCAATCCAATGCTGACGGACAAGGCCGCAGCTAGGGAAATAAGCTGTAGAATTCCGAGTGTTGCCACCTGAGATGTCATTTGACCAATGCCCAGTGGCCCGCGCAACTGTGTGGCATCCTGCTTTCCCACAATCAGTTCACGAATGAAATGATAGGTGCGGGAAACAATCTGCCAAATACTGTCGAGGCTTTTGGTAAAAGCAGCACCAAGACCCAGTTGAACGCGAACGATGTTTTCTTCCGACGTATCAGGACCTATGCCCACCAAGCCTGTCATGAATTTGTTGCCAAACCGGTCTTCACGCTCGGTCATGCGTGGTGTGGCTTCAATCATCAGCTCTTCGTTTCCGCGCTTGATCACAAATGTGAGAGGATCACCGGCACTGACAAGTGTGTAGCGCGAAATGTCTTGGAAATCAGTTATTTTATCACCATTAACGCTGACGATTCTATCACCAACTTGAATCCCAGCATCACGCGCAGCAGAGACTTCTCCAACTGTGCCAACGACCGGTGTAATGCGTGACTCGCCGTAATAGACAAACAGCGCTGTATAAATCACAGATGCCAGAATAAAGTTGGCAAT
>CALHHQ010000324.1 GCA_938030645.1 uncultured Rhizobiaceae group bacterium | reverse complement strand
GCCGTTGTCATTTCTTTCCCAACAACAGATTCCAACAAACCTTCTACGCGCAGAAATGAAATTGCCATATCGGCAAGACCGATAAACAAAACTGCAAAGAACGCCCAGCGCACAAGCACGGCGTTGAAATCTGAAATACGTTTAGCATCTTCCCGAAGTGAAATATGTTCACTGCGCCATGCCCAGCCCACTGCAAGCCCGACAACCACAATGTAGGCAGCCCAATGAACGAAGGTCAGCCCACTGGCATTTCCATCAAACAGAGATTTTGCTCCAGGCCAACCATAAGAGTGCGTGAGAACATTGTTCACCATCCAGACAACGAAATGGGCTAAAACAGCCCATCCAAATCCACGGATGAAAAATTTCAATCTGTCGCGTGAGCCGAAATCATTTGCGGCGTCCAAACTCATGGTTCCTGGTGCCTCCCAACACAAATAGGAAATTGAAACCGGTGTGCCGGTTTTCTTTTTATAGGTGCTACATACGCATAAAGCAGCAACTATAAAAAGAACGGGACCGAAGCCCCGTTCAATTCTATGTCAACTTAAGCTGATGCTTAGATGTCCAACACGCGGTTGCGCTGTTGCACGTAAGCGATTTCAGCTTTTGAACGCCAACCAGCGATCTCACGCATGGAAGACTGGTAGCTGTCATCGATTTTGGCAGCCAAAGCTGAATGCGCGCGTGTTTCTTCAAACACAGCAGCCGCAGCTTCACCGAATGAATCCCAAACATCGTCGTTAAATTCACGAGTTTGAACACCATTCTCAGAAACCATTTTATTGAGGTATTCACCGTTTTTGGCGATTGCCTCTTCTGGCTGAGCAGCATTCTCTTCGTTACATGCAGCTGTAATGACGGCTTGTTCCCATTTGGAAAGACCATCCCACCAAGCTTTGTTCATGCCGAATGCAAGTCCGCCGCCTGGCTCGTGCATACCTGCGGTATAGTAGAACTTAGCCGCTTCGTAGAACTTCATGAAGTAGTCATTGAAAGGACCAACCCACTCTGTCGCATCGATTGAACCGGAAACGAGGTTTTCATAAATCTGACCACCTGGGAGAGAAACAGGTGAAGCACCCAATTTCGCCATGACGTCGCCGCCAAGACCAGGAATACGCATTTTCAGACCTTTAAGATCTTCAGCAGAGTTGATTTCTTTGTTGAACCAACCACCAGCCTGTGCGCCAGTACCGCCACAAGAAATGGCTTTCAAACCAAACTCACCGGACAGTTCGTCCCAAAGCTCTTGGCCACCTTTAAACTTGATCCAAGCGTTCCACTCAGGAGTGGTCATGCCGAATGGCACTGATGTGTAATAAGCAAACCCAGGGTGCTTGCCTTTCCAGTAATAGTCAGCCGCGATGTAAGCGTTTGAGTTGCCGTTACGAACTTCATCAAATGAGTCAAACGCACCAACACGTTCGCCAGCAGCGAAGTATTTTGTGGTCAACTTACCTTCAGAAAGCTCAGTAATACGAGCAGCCAGACGCTGAGCGGAAATACCCAGACCTGGAAAGTCACGTGGCCATGTGGACACGATTGTCATCTCTTTAATGCCCTGCGACAATGCAGGTGTGGCGAGCGTAGCTGCTGCACCAACTGTACCGGCAACACCGGCTTTCTTGATAAATGAACGTCTATCCATGGATTTTCCTCCCAATTCGTTCACAAAATGAGCCAGCAACGAGGTCGCCCCCAATCAACTGGCCGATGAAACTTTGCGCTGAATTTACACCATGACAGAAGCCACGATGCAATTGAGTAGTTCTACGGAGGCGCAAAACCTTCAAAGAACCGCTATAGTCAGCACATCTAATTTACAAAGGAATTAGTCGTGAACATCAAGACAAAACTTTTGATTGCGGCAGTTTTGCCAGCGATTGCCATCGCAATCGCAGCCTTTTGGCTGATCCAAAGTCAAACCCAAGCGCTTGCAAATGCACAAATTGAAGAGGTTAAAACCAATACATTAAACGCTCGCAAAGCCGAATTGCGCAAAATGAGTCAACTGGCATTGAATTCAATTCGAGGTCTGCACGAGGACCAAAACTTACCCACAGACTTAGCTCAGATTCGCGCGAAACAAATTTTGCAAGACATGGCTTATGGGGAAGATGGCTACTTTTTTGTCTATGGTGAAACAGGAACAAGCCTCGTTCATCCGCGTTTGCCCGATTTGGTTGGGAAAAATTGGTGGGATCTACAGGATCCAAACGGCGACTATGTGATCCGCAATCTCATCGCCGCAGCGAAATCCAATAGCGGATTTCACAACTATGTTTGGAACAAACCGTCTACGGGGGCTTTGGCTCCTAAGATTGGCCATGCCGTGTTTCTGGAAAAATGGAAATGGATGATCGGGACAGGATTATATGTGGATGACCTTGAAGCAGAAATCAGTGCCATGAAGTCTGCGCTGCAAACATCAATTGACAGGACAAAAATCAGCCTGATTGCTCTCACCCTTGCCGGAATCACGCTGGCGGCCTTATTCACTTGGTTCGTAAAATTGTCTGAGCAACGTTTTGCAGATGAGCGATTGCGCCAACTGACCCACCGCGTGGTGGAGGTGCAAGAAGATGAACGCATGCGCGTTTCAAAAGAACTTCACGACGGAATTTCACAGCTCCTCGTTTCTGCCCGTTACGGTTTAGATCAGGCCATGAACCGGACAAAGACAAACTCGAACGCCCAGGCACCACTCATGAAGTCCATGGGCACCATCGAAACTGCGATCAACGAAGTGCGCCGAATATCAATGGCACTCCGACCATCTGTTCTAGACGACATCGGATTGGCCGAGGCGATATCAAGCCTGGCACGAGAATTTGGAGACCAACGCGGCATAAAAATGGAGATTGAAACCAACAAGGTGGGCAAACGCTTATCGAAGAAAGCGCAAACCGCGCTATATCGCGTAGCTCAGGAATGTCTCACCAATATTGCAAAACACTCAAATGCGACGCTTGTTTCGCTAAGACTGTTCAACAATCGCAATCATGTGCACTTGGTGATCGTCGACAACGGCTCATTTGATCCTTCAGAACTGCTTTTGCAAAACAACCCTGAAACCCGCGACCTTAGCAACCTTGGAACAGGCATGGGTCTTCGAAATATGCATGAACGTATGGATGCATTTGATGGTACTTTGGAAATCGCAAGCAATGTCGAAAGCGGTTTGATCGTTACCGCCATCTTACCGGTTCAAAACGGATGGACTGAACCTAAAAATGACAACGACGCCAAAGAACAATTAAATGCAGCATAGGCGTGTTATAAGGCTGCTCATTGCCGACGACCATGAACTCGTAAGAGACGGCATTCGCGCCAGATTGGAAGACCAAGCGAACATTGAAATTGTCGCAGAGGCTGCAGACGGTTTTGAGGCCATTGACCTAGCTCAAGAATGCAATCCTGATCTGATATTGCTCGATATCAACATGCCCAATCAAAATGGTTTTGAAACCGTAGAGAAAATGCGGAAGCT
>CALHHQ010000323.1 GCA_938030645.1 uncultured Rhizobiaceae group bacterium | reverse complement strand
AGATGTGTTCACCATGGGAGCGCGCCCAATTGCGGCTATGAACGCGTTGCGTTTCGGTGAACCCGACCATCCCAAGACAAGACACTTGGTATCAGGTGTCGTCTCCGGTGTTGGCGGTTACGGCAATTCATTTGGCGTTCCAACCGTTGGCGGCGAGGTGAATTTTCATCCACGCTACAACGGCAACATTCTGGTCAATGCATTTGCAGCGGGCCTTGCCAAAGCGGACTCCATCTACATATCAAAAGCTGAAGGTGTCGGTCTGCCAGTTGTCTATTTGGGAGCAAAAACAGGCCGCGATGGTGTCGGTGGAGCCACAATGGCTTCAGCCGAGTTCGATGATTCCATTGAAGAAAAGCGCCCAACCGTTCAAGTTGGCGATCCCTTCACGGAAAAATGCCTGTTGGAAGCCTGCCTTGAACTCATGGCCACAGGTGCTGTGATCGCTATTCAGGACATGGGCGCTGCGGGTCTCACCTGTCCAGCCGTCGAAATGGGCGCAAGGGGCGATTTGGGCGTGCGTCTCAATCTTGATGATGTACCGGTGCGCGAAGAAAATATGTCCGCCTATGAAATGATGCTTTCTGAAAGTCAGGAACGCATGTTGATGGTGCTGCGCCCTGAAAAGGAAGCCGAAGCAAAAGCCATTTTCGTCAAATGGAATTTGGATTTCGCCATTGTTGGCGAAACAACGGATGATTTGCGCTTCTCTATCCATCACCAAGGCGAAGAGGTAGCCAACCTACCAATCAAAGAATTGGGCGATGAAGCACCTGAATATGATCGCCCTTGGGTGGAACCGGGCACGCATTCGCCGCAAGAACCACATCTGTTCGCCCCACCGGACGATTACAGCGCTGCACTTCTGCACTTGATTGGTTCGCCCGATCTCTGCTCACGCCGTTGGGTGTGGGAACAATATGACACGCTCATTCAAGGCAACACATTGCAATTGCCGGGCGGAGACGCAGGCGTTGTGCGTGTTGAAGGGCATGAAACAAAAGCCCTCGCATTCTCATCAGACGTCACGCCACGCTATGTAGAGGCTGATGCCTATGAAGGCGGAAAACAGGCGGTTGCAGAATGCTACCGCAACCTTATCGCCACAGGTGCAAAACCATTGGCAAGCACGGACAATTTGAATTTCGGCAACCCCGAAAAACCTGAAATCATGGGCACATTCGTAGCTGCCATTCGCGGCATCGGTGAAGCCTGTTTGGCGCTTGATATGCCAATTGTTTCCGGAAATGTCTCCCTCTACAACGAAACCAATGGTGAGGCGATTTTGCCAACACCAACCATTGGCGGAGTTGGCTTGATCGATGATTGGAACTCCATGGCGCGCATTGGCTCGGCTGATGCTGGTGATGTTCTGTTCTTGGTTGGCACAGAAGCAACTCACCTGTCCCAATCCATCTATCAGCGTGAAATCTTAGGCGAAGAAACAGGCCCAGCTCCAGAAGTTGACCTTCAAATGGAACGCGCACGTGGCGAATTCGTTTTAGCCGCCATTCGTTCCGGCTACGCTTCGGCCTGTCATGACATATCTGACGGTGGCATCGCTGTTGCCTTGGCTGAAATGTGCATGGCATCGGGCGAAGGCGCCAATTGTGACCTCGCCATCACATACCCACATGCCGCATTGTTCGGCGAAGATCAGGCGCGCTACATTGTAGCTGTCGACGACGAATGGGCAAATATGTTTGCGGCCAACTCAGAAGGGTCTGGCGTCTCGTTTGAACGCATTGGCACTGTAGGCGGCGACAAATTGATCATCAATGATTTGGTGGACATTTCAGTCGAAGAATTGAAAACTGCACACGAAACTTGGTTCCCGAATTTCATGGGCCAACAAGAATTTGCAGAAGCTGCAGAATAGGAATTGAACAATGGCGATGGATGCTGGCGAAATTGAACGCATGATCAAAGAAGCCCTGCCCGATGCGCTGGTCACCATTCGCGATTTGGCAGGTGATGGTGACCATTATGCTGCGGAAGTTGTGTCAGCAGAATTTGCGGGCAAGTCGCGCGTTCAACAACATCAAATGGTCTATGCAGCCCTTCAAGGCAATATGGGTGGCGTATTGCACGCTCTCGCCCTACAAACCAGTGCGCCGGAATAAACACAATGTCGGTTCTTCAACTGACACTCTCACTCGTTCTCGCTGCGACGTTATTCATCGGCGCAATCGCTTACATCATAATCGGGAAGCGTCGCAATAAATCGACCGAATACCAGTGGCAACCTGAACAAGATTATGACGTTGTTCAGGAAGGCGAATCATCCATGACCCCTGCCTATCCCAAACTGGTCAAACGAGAAAAAAAGTAGAGCAAAATTCTCTCTTTCAGAACGAATTCTGGATTGTTTCTCACTCACGCTCAAACAACTTGTGCGCCATGACGCCAACCCGCTGTTCAATCGCTTCACAGGCATCCAGCACCATGTCTTCACGAAAGCGTTTGCCGACAACCTGAACGCCAACGGGCAGTCCATTGTTGTAATT
>CALHHQ010000322.1 GCA_938030645.1 uncultured Rhizobiaceae group bacterium | reverse complement strand
TTCAAAAACCAAATAGAAATTTTTGGTCACGATTGGCTCAAACAAATGTGCATTGGCTGAACGCGGAGCTCACTCTAAAGGTGGTGCGATGAATATTCTGCGCTCCGTTCTCAACTCTCATATTGTCTTTTGGGTTTTGCTTGCAATTCCATCTCGAGAGCTCATCTCCGACATTTGGTTGAACGATTCGTACTACGCAGAAATCATGTACGAGAGTGGAACCTGGTCGGTCATCTTCATGGTAATGGCCTTGGCCATTACCCCAATCATGAAAATCACCAAAAATTGGCGACCTGTTTTCTGGTTGCAGAGACGTCGTCGAGCGATTGGTGTTGCATCGTTTGGATACGCTGCCCTTCACACATTTTTTTACATTCGGTATGTGGGCAACTTTGAACTCATTGTGTTGGAAGCGTTAGACACTGCATTCCTATTGGGCTGGATTGCATTCCTTGCGTTGATCGTTTTGGCGACAACGTCAAACCAAACATCGGTTAGAAAGCTTGGCAAGCTGTGGAAACCGCTCCAGCGAATGGCCTACGCAGCATTGGCGTTGAGCCTCTTACACTGGCTTTGGATCGATCAATTCATACCTGATTTGATCGTTTGGACTTCTATCATTGTCTGCCTGCAGGCAATCAGATTGATTATGGCAAAATCCAGCCCAAGAAAGCGAAGACTTACCAGCTCTCTTCCACAATAGGGAACTGACGAAGATAGCCTGGATCTTCCGAGCAGGTGATGAAGAACATGCCTGGAACCGCACTTTTGCCGCCGCCTGCTATGCCTTTGCATTCGCCGCTTTTCAACAAACCAAGAGCGGAATGACGCATGGCGATCACGATTTCTGGTTTCACTTTGCTCTTGCGACCTGGCAATTTGCGCAAACGCTTATCAAGAAGTGCTTTGGTCAGTTTCTTGGGGCGCTTTCCAAAGTCAATTGGGTCGGCTTCTGCTGATGTAAAGGTCGGCTCAGGTCCCGCTGGTTTCGCAGGCGTCTCAACAGAAGCCACTTTCACGGGCTCCTCTTTCACAGCCACCGGAGCAGTTTCAACTGGCTTTGCTGCTTCAACTTTGACAGGTTCTGTTTTTGTCGTGGAACTCACCAATGGCGGGAGTTTAACGGCTTGGCCATTGGCACCTAGCGCCAGGGTCCCGTCCTCTTTTGGCGGGTTGTAGCCTACCTTCTTATCCGTTTTTGCAGCACTAGCGACCTTTGCGGCCTTCGCAGCTTCGGCTTTTTTCGCATCTGCAATTTCTTTTGCTTTGGCTGCTTTTGCAGCTTTCGCCTCCGCACGTTTCCGCGCAGCTTCTTCACGAGCGGCTTTCGCAGCTGCAACACGTTTCGCTTTGGCTGCTTCAGCGGCTTTCTTTCGTTCCTCGTTGCGCTTCGCCCGCGCTTCATCACGAAGTCTTTTCGCTTCAGCACGCTTCTTTTCACGTTCCAAGGCTGCCGCTTTTGCTGCAGCTTTTCGTTCTGCCGCCTTTTGGGCTGCGGCCACCTTTGCGGCATTGTCAGGCTCTTTTTTCACGGCAACCGCTGCAGGTTTAGCAGGAGCTTGAGCTTGTCCACTTTGCTCGGCTTTCTTTTGCGCAGCAATTTTTGCTTGAACTTGTTCCCAAGTCAGAGCTTTTTGGTTGCCCCCCTGTGTATCGACAACAACCGGTTTCACAGGAACTGCTGCTACCTCTGCTTTTGGAGTTTCCACAACTGGCGTCTCCACAACAGGCGTTTCAACAATCGGTTCCTGTTCAACCACTTCCGCAACAACAGTCGTAGGAGCTTCGGCCGCAGGAGCCGCTACAACAGATGTGCCCGGACGAAACTTTGGAAGTGCCGGATTGCGCAATCTGGCCAAACGATCAATGACGGACACACGTCTTGGCTTTTTCGCGACAACTTTTTTGGCGGTTTTCTTCTTGGCAACTGTTTTCTTCTTTGCAGGAGCCTTGGCTTTCGCGGTGCTCGCCAAAGCCGAAACAGGAACCCAAAGAGCAGGTTTTGCAGGTGTTTTTTCACCAAAACTGGCAACCAATTTGGCACGATCCAAATATCCGGAAACCCGAGCCCAACCACTTTTGGTTTCATAAACCGTCGTCGCAGCGCCAGCTTTAAAACCGTGACCGTTTACTGCTGAACAGGTTGCTGGGCAAAGTCGCACGGTAGGGTTTTTGCCACCAAATTTCCTTGCAGTCTGGGCCTGTGCAGCGCTCACCGCCGTCGCCAAAAATGCAAATGTAACAATTCCCTTTATGTAAGGTGTGAAACTGCGCATCGAAAATACCAACTCTGTCTCATATTCTGAATGAAAAATCCCGCTAATCACAGTTAACCATGCACAGGCCGGATTGAAAAGAACATGCTTAATTCTTCGTTAACGCGCCAGTGTTTCAGCCGATTCCACAGTTCGTTTTCAACAAAACAATTCCACCAAAGTGTTGGTCCTCCTGCCTTGGCCTGCATCTTCAAAATCTGTAGTCTTGATGGTGAAACCATTGTGGAAAAAACACATGCCCAACTCCAAACAACAATTGCCGCGCGATTGGATCGATATCGCTTCAAAAGAAATGAAGGGCGGTGACCCACATTCGCTTGTTTGGAATACCCCTGAAGACATTGCTGTAAAACCGGTCTACTCGTCACAAGACCTACAAAATTTGGATCATCTTGAAAGCTTGCCCGGGCAAGCTCCGTTCACCAGAGGCCCAAAGGCAACGATGTATGCAGGGCGTCCGTGGACGATCCGTCAATATGCAGGTTTTTCAACGGCAGAAGAATCCAACAAATTTTACCGTGCCAACCTTGCAGCAGGCCAAAAAGGCTTGTCCGTTGCATTCGATCTGGCCACTCACAGGGGGTATGACTCAGATCATCCGCGCGTGGTTGGCGATGTGGGCAAAGCAGGCGTCGCCATCGATTCTGTCGAAGACATGAAAATTTTGTTTGACGGTATACCACTCGATCAAATGTCTGTTTCCATGACCATGAACGGTGCAGTTATTCCTGTATTGGCTTCGTTCATTGTCGCTGGTGAAGAACAAGGCGTCGAAAAAAGGCTGCTATCAGGCACCATTCAAAACGATATTCTCAAAGAGTTCATGGTGCGCAACACGTATATCTATCCGCCAGAACCGAGTATGCGCATCGTCTCGGACATCATCGAATACACAGCAAAAGAGATGCCGAAATACAATTCAATCTCTATCTCCGGTTATCACATTCAAGAAGCCGGCAGCACCCTTGTTCAAGAACTGGCTTTCACCCTTGCGGACGGGCGCGAATACGTGCGTGCAGCGATTGAAAAAGGCATGGACGTGGACGCATTTGCTGGCCGTTTGTCTTTCTTTTTCAATATGGGCATGAACTTTTTCATGGAGGCTGCAAAACTTCGGGCGGCACGCTATCTTTGGTCAAAAATCATGGCCGACTTCGGCGCTTCTGAACGCAGCCAAATGTTGCGCACCCATTGCCAAACCTCTGGTGTGTCGCTGCAAGAACAGGACCCATACAATAATATTGTGCGCACGGCTTATGAAGCCATGAGCGCTGCGCTTGGGGGCACTCAAAGCCTACATACCAATTCATTCGACGAAGCTATTGCGTTGCCCACAGATTTCTCGGCCCGTATTGCCCGCAACACACAATTGATTTTGCAACATGAAACGGGTGTGACCAAGGTCGTCGATCCCTTGGCGGGATCTTATTATGTGGAGAGCCTCACAGGTGAATTGATCGACGAAGCATGGGCTCTGATGGAAGAAATTGAGAGCCTTGGCGGCATGACACAAGCCATCAATGAAGGCATGCCGAAAGCAAAAATAGAAGAAGCTGCAGCGCAAAAACAAGCGCGCATCGACAAAGGCGAAGAAGTCATCGTCGGTGTCAACAAATTCCAACCAACTGTCGAAACCAAAGTAGACGTGCGTGAGATCGACAATGCTCAAGTGCGCGATGCGCAGATTGCAAGACTAAGCCGCATCCGTAAAACTCGTGATGCTGCAAAACATGCTGAAGCTTTGGCCAATTTGGAACAAGTCGCAGCATCAGGCGAAGGCAATATTCTCGAAGCCGCTGTTGAAGCGGCGAGAGCACGCGCGACCGTGGGTGAAATCTCCTGGGCGATGGAGAACGCCTTTGGTCGCCACACCGCCGATGTGGTGACAATCGAGGGTGTGTACGAGACTGAATATGGTGATGCGCCCGAATTTGCGAAAACCAAAGAATCTCTTGAAAGTTTTGCCTCAAAACTAGGTCGCAAACCACGCATTCTCGTCGTCAAGATGGGTCAAGATGGCCATGATCGTGGCGCGAAGGTCATCGCCACCGCATTCGGCGACCTCGGTTTCGATGTCACAGTAGGACCACTGTTTCAAACACCGCAAGAAGCGGCTGATATGGCGGTCGCAGAAGACGTGGATATCGTTGGTGTGAGCAGCCATGCTGCTGGCCACAAAACACTGGCTCCGATGTTGCTATCTGAACTTGCATCCCGCGATGCGGCAGACAAGCTGGTGATCTGTGGTGGGGTTATCCCGAGCCAAGACTATGATTTTCTCACCGAAGCTGGAGTGAAAGCGATTTTTGGCCCAGGCACAAATATTCCCGACGCTGCCATGAGCCTCATCGCATTGTTACAAGAACAAATGCGCGGCCGAAACCGCTAGCGTTCACGCCTATTGAATAGAACAGCCCATCCTTGGTATCTGATTATTGGGCGGGAGTTGCTGTTCGCACGCGGTTGAGTTGCAGCGCCAATATGGGCACCAAAAGCACCAACCCAACCCCCATGGTTGTTAAACCCGGAGCGATGAAGAGCAGCGAAACCAGCGCCACCCACCAGCGTTCCCACATGCGCAGCGGTGCTATGAGATAACCAGAAAATGCAACACCCAATGCGGCAATTCCCAGCATCGCGCCCACCAGTGTCACAGTAAACAACCACCATGTGAATCCATTGGCAACCAGCAGCAAGGCAGGTGAATAAACAAACACGAACGGCACCAGTGCTTTCGCAATTCCCAATCGGAACGCTGTGTTTCCGGTTTTAAAGGGATTGGAGCCCGCGATACCTGCCGCCGCGTAGGCCGCAAGCGCAACAGGCGGTGTGATATCAGCCAACACGCCATAATAAAACACAAAGAAATGCGCCACGAGCGGCTCCACATCCAAGATTTGAAACGCACCAGCCGTCACAGACACCAAGATCAAATATGTCGCCGTTGTTGGCACCCCTGCCCCCATCACGATGCAAGCTAATGCGACCAACAATAGTGAGAAAAACAAAGACCATTGCTCAAAAGCGAAATAGTTGAACAGTGGCAACACAGAGAAAAAACCCGCTATGTCATTTGCCGTCTGGATAACAATCGCGCCAACACGAAAGCCAGAACCAGTCAGCGTCACCACTCCGATAATGATACCCACGCATGCAGCAGCCGCACCAACGGCAATTGTGCCCCGCGCGCCCTTGGCCAGTGAATCCCAAAGGTCAGGAATCGTAAGCCTGTTGTTGGGTTTTAAAAAACCCACAACAACACAAGCAATGATCGCATAGACCGCAGCAAAATCAGGCGTGCGCCCAGACAAAATCATATAAATCAAAATGCCCAATGGAATAACCGCCAACCAGTGCTCGCGCAGAACCAGTGCCGCCTTTGGCAGTTCTTCCGCTGTTAATCCGCGAAGCCCAAGCTTTTTGGCTTCCAGATGCACCATGATGAAAATTCCGAAATAGTGCAGCAGTGCAGGAAACAGTGCCGCCGCCAAAACATCCCGCAAAGGGATGTTCAAAAAGTCGACCATGATGAATGCTGCCGCGCCCATAACAGGTGGCGTAATCTGTCCACCCGTTGATGCGGTTGCTTCCACTGCACCCGCGAAATGGGGCGGATATCCCACCTTTTTCATCGCCGGAATTGTGAGTGATCCGGTCGTCACCGTGTTGGCAATTGATGATCCACTGATGCTGCCCATGAAGGCCGACGCACAAATGGCGACTTTTGCAGGACCACCTGAATATCGACCTGCAATAACGGACGCGAGATCGATAAACAATTGGCCCAGACCAATCCGCGTCGCCAAAGCGCCAAATAAAATAAACAAGAACACGTATTTAGCCATCGCACCAATTGCGATGCCGTAGATGCCTTGGTTCGTCATATAGAGATGGTTGATAAGGCCCAACCAACTGGAACCACCATGTTTCAACGCGCCAGGCGCATATTGTCCAAAAATTGCAAACAATATGAATATCAAAGCTATGATTGGCAAAGTGGCACCAATAGATCTTCGGGCCACTTCCAATGTGATGATCAACAAGGCCGTGCCCATGAAAATATCAGATTGGGAGGGGTTTCCCACACGTTCAGAAACAATTTCGGGAGGCAATAAGGGCAGATAAAGCGCCGCACCCACGGCTAAAACCGAGAAAACAATATCAAGTATCGCAACACCGTTTATGGAGAACTTCTGATCCTGCCATTGCGTACCCACCGGGGCTCTTCGCCAGGAGAACAGCAAAAAGCCAAGACCCAAAACAAAGCTAAGATGAATGCCTCGATGCAAAAGCTCTCGAACCAAGGCGAAGCCAGACGCATAAAAATGATAGATCGACATGGCCGCCAAAATGGCCGTGATCAACATGGCAATCTTTGGTCCAGTGGGACGAAACGCAGTTTCTGGATCGAACTTACGTTCAATCTCTTCAAGCTCTGCAGCCGTCAATTGTTGATCACTCATTTTCTTCCCCTAGAAAACCAAGCAGTTCAAAACATCTGCCAAATTCGGAATAAAAAAACCCGGACATCAAAGCCCGGGTTTTAAATCGTTAAGCCAAGACTGATTACTTTATCAAGCCAGCTTCTTTGTAAAAGCGCTCAGCACCCGCGTGAAGTGGGACACCCACGCCATTGAGGGCAGAAGCCGGAGTGATTGTCTTGCCTTTGGCATGACCCACATCCAGAAGCTTACGACTTTCGTCGTTCCACAGAGCTTTGGTGATGTTGTAGATCAACTCTTCATCTTCTTTTGCGGACGTGAACCATTGTGCGCCCACTGCAACAGTTTGCGCGGCATCAACACCTTGATACGTGCCAGCCGGAATTTCGCTTTGTGCGAAGAAACCATATTTTTCGGCCAGCGCCTTTGCACCGTCACCAGCAATCGGAACCAGTTTGATGGATGCAGCAGAAGCCAATTCCACCAACGCACCGGTTGGATAACCTGCAACCACGAAGAACGCATCAATTTTGCCGTTGCGCAATGCTTCAGCAGCAGCGCCACCTTTCAAGGCTTCCGCAGTAACATCCGCAACGCCAAGACCATTGGCTTCCAAGATCAGTTTCGCATCTACGTATGTGCCAGATCCTGGCTCATCGAGGGAAACACGTTTGCCTTTCAAATCAGCAACCGAATTGATGCCACTGTCCTTCAGAGCAACCAGATGAATGTGCTCTTCAAACAATGCCGCAATCGTCCGCAAGTCTTTGGCAGGCTCCTTGCCTTCCATTGTGCCCGTGCCGGTGTAGGCCCAGTAAGCAACATCAGATTGTGCGAACCCAGAATTGCGAAGACCTGAAACAATCGCGTTCACATTGTCTACAGAACCACGAGAAGAGACCGCAGATGCGATGAGGTTTTCAACGCCACAGCTGCCACCCTTGCCGCATTCGCGTGACCCCGGCGGTTTCGAAATTGCGTTTGCAATTACACCACCCACTGGAAAATAGGTGTAAGCCGTTCCACCAGTGCCGATGGTGAAGAATTTAATGTCTTGCGCCATTGCAGAAACGGACAAACCGCCTGCGAGTGCGACACCAAGAGCGACAGCTTTTGCTGTTTTAGAAAAGAAACCCATGTAACATCCTCCTGAATTGACAAGCTCAATGGTGAGCAGCCTGAAGTTTCATAAGGATGGTGTCAGACGAAACAAACTTGCACAAGCTGATTTCGACCTAAAAACGCCATTCGCAATCGGTGGTGCATAAGTCCGGCAGCGATTGCCTGGGTAATACGCTAAGACAATCACTTCTGAGGCGCTTTGGAACCCATATCTTTTGGGTCAGAACTTCCATAGAGCCGATCTAATTCGCCTATCTCTTCCGCAGAAAATCCAAGCGTCTTCGCCCTGTCCGACAAGCTTTTTTTGTCAGAAGGCTTATACGCATGGCGTTTGCCAAGAACGATGTCCGACATTAAGCGAATTCCAGCTCCATTTATCCAAAACAGCTCAAGTTTGGCGCATATCTTCATAGAATGTAACCGCACGCGTTCTCAAAACTTGGTGAACAGAAATGAATGCCGGCGCTGAGCTGTCAATGATAGGAGAATGCCCAAAAGAAATTGGAACACAATCATTGCGAACCGCAAATTGAATTCCCATAAATAGTGATCACATGAATTAGGATTTTTTACATGAGCGAATTGCCCGACTACACCCCACCAAAAATCTGGAAATGGGAACCTGGAAATGGCGGAAAGTTCGCCAACATAAACCGACCGGTCTCTGGTTCTACCCATGAGAAAGAATTGCCAATCGGCAAACATCCGCTTCAACTTTATTCGCTGGCCACACCAAACGGGGTGAAAGTCACGGTCATGTTGGAAGAGCTTTTGGCTCTTGGACACAAAGGGGCAGAATACGACGCCTATCTCATCAACATTGGCGAAGGTGACCAGTTCGGCAGCGATTTTGTGGATATCAATCCCAACTCAAAAATTCCTGCATTGATGGACCACAGCACGGAAAGCCCAACCCGTGTTTTCGAATCTGGCTCAATTCTCCTCTATCTTGCAGAAAAATTCGGTGCTCTTTTGCCAACCGATCCAGCAGCACGAGTGCAGTGCATGAACTGGTTGTTCTGGCAAATGGGCAGCGCACCTTATCTTGGTGGCGGTTTCGGCCATTTCTACGCCTACGCACCAGTGAAAATTCAATACTGCATCGACCGTTTCGCCATGGAAGTGAAACGCCAACTCGATGTTTTGGACAAACACTTGGCTGACAACAAATATATGGCGGGTGATGAATATTCGATCGCCGATATCGCAATTTGGCCGTGGTACGGAATTTTGGCCCAAGGCAATATCTACGACGATGCTGGTAACTTCCTACAGGTACAGGATTATCAACACTTGCAACGCTGGACCAATGAAATTGCAGCGCGCCCTGCTGTTATTCGTGGTCGCAAAGTGAACCGTCCGTTTGGCCCGCCGGAGGATCAATTGCACGAACGCCATGATGCAAGCGATTTTGAAAATCGGACACAGGACAAATTAAATCCTGAGGCAAAATAGCTAAATACTGATGGCGGACGAGGAAATTGACCCAAGCCCGCCATCACTAAACTATACGGTTGGAGCGGTTGGCCTTTCAGACAAGTGATTGCGTTTAATCCAAACTGTTGCTCCGTCAGGCCCGGCAACAGCTTTCGATGATGCTCCCTTAGGCAAGCGGAGCCATGATTGTTTGGAAAACGTCTCGCCACTTTCTTCAAAACTGCCGTGTGTGACCAACACTTCAAATCCGTTTGGTGATTTAAGTTCTACCACCGCACCTGCATTCCATTTTTCCATCGAAACATGTTCCCGACCGTCTTCAAAAAGGGGCAACGAAGACACGTTGGGATTGCTGGTATCTCGCGTGAACTCCGATTTGTTTGTGTCAATGTTCACCGCCGCACGGTCTTCCATATCAAACTGCCAAAGTTTCACGAAAATGGTGCACCCTTGTTCAGAACCTGGAGTATGCGATGACGTTGGCGGATTACGGATGTAGCTTCCGGCTGGAAAATCCCCGTGTTCATCTTGAAAGACGCCTTCCAAAACGAAAAACTCCTCTCCACCGGTGTGGACATGAGAACTAAAATGACTGCCCGGTGCATAGCGTACAATCGTCGTTGCACGGGCAACTTCATCCCCCATCCGGTCCAACATTCGCCGATCAACTCCAGCCATCGGGGAAGCTTTCCAAGGAAGTTTTGCTGCATGCACTACAGCCCGCTCTTCAAAGTTTGCATTGAGTTCCATCAGAATTCTCCACTTTGGTCAGGATGAACGACAAAAGATAAATGTGGTGAGCCACGTCTTTCTTTCACCAATTAGCATTGACGGTCGTATTCATCAAGCCTATCTATCGATAGATAGAGAATTCTGAGGATGCAATGACAGACACACGCAACGACCTTCTGGATTTGGCTGAAAACAGCATTCGCCGACGCGGATATCATGCTGTCAGTTTTCGCGAACTTGCTGATGAATTGGGCATCAAAAGCGCAAGCGTTCACTATTACTTCCGTCAAAAGGAAGACTTGGGATTGGCCTTGGTTGAGCGATACACCGCAAGCTTCTTTGACACTTTGAACGAGAATATTGGGAACGCGGAAGATGTTCCAACCAAAATAGAGGCATTCTGCAAAACGTATGCTTTTGCATTGAAAGGGTCAGAAAAAATCTGTCTCTGCGGAATTTTGGGGGCGGAAACATCTGGCTTACCTTCACAACTAAGCGAGCAAGTGTCTCAATTTTTTCAAGCAAATATCGATTGGGTTCACAACGTGCTTGCAACAGATGTGAACACGAAGGCTGCCAGATCGATGGCACAATCCATAGTCGCAGCATTGCAAGGCGCTATGATGTTGTCGGTCAGTTTGAACGATCCGCAAATTTTGGACAGCGCCATAAATACGATCACCAATGATGTTGAGGTCTTGTCTCAATGAGCAAATCAACATCGAACGCTTACGATGTGTGCGTTGTTGGCGCGGGACTTACTGGTCTTGCGACGGCTTATCGTTTGCAAAACGCAGGCCTTAGAGTTTTGGTCCTTGAAGCATCATCACGCATAGGTGGTCGCATTCATGCCATTCGCGATACCAAAACCAACGCACCACTTGCTGATCTCGGGCCGAGTTGGATTTGGCCACCATACCAAAAACACGCGTCCGATTGGGTTCAGGAATTGGGCCTCGAACTACATCCACAATATGAACAAGGTATGGCCCTTCTGGACATAGAGCCCAGTCAATCGCCTCGATCAGAATCCATGCCAGGACAACATGGAATGAGCAGAATTACGGGAGGGCCATCAGCATTCATCGACGCTATTTCAGGCAAGCTTCCCACGGGAACAATTCATCGGGATGCAGCAGTCAACAGTGTTGAGCAAGTTGACGATTGCATCGCGATAGAAACCAGCAATTCATCTATCCAAAAAGTGATTGCAAAACACGTTGTCATTGCAACACCATTGCGTGTCGCCCAAGAAGCGATCCAATTCAAAGGCAAATTGCCCGACGAATTGGAACAAGTATTGTCAAGAGCTCCCACATGGATGGCAGCTCAAGCCAAGGCAATTATTCTGTACAATGAACCATTCTGGCGTGACCTAGGTTTATCAGGTCGCATCGCGAGCCGCCTTGGTCCAATGGTGGAAGCCCATGATCTATCGGGCAAAGACCGAACGCCAGCGGCCCTGTTTGGTTTTATCGGCTTGCCAGCGCACATTCGGTCTAACAATGCCGAAAAATTAGAAGCAGCTTTGATCGATCAGTTGGTTCGATGTTTCGGTCCGCAAGCTGAAAACTATTCGCGACTTCACATTGAAGATTGGGCACAAAACCCTTTCATCTGCACCCAAGCTGACCGTGACGGATCTGGTGCCCATCCATCACAATTGCCCCATGTGGTTCGCAAACCCCTTTGGAGTAACAACCTTCATTTTGCAGTGGCTGAAACTGCTACAGGCTCTCCAGGTCTCATTGATGGTGCATTTGAATCCGCCGAACGGGCGACAAACTCCATTCTCACAGAAATAGCGTGAAGTGTTTCACACGCAGCTGGCGCCAGACGTCAAACTCCCGTCATAAAAAGGTTGGCGATGCATGCGCCAACCCAAGAGCAATTCCAGTTGCCCCAACAAACACAGACAGAAAGAACGACTGTAAGAAAAGTCTCACCATAAAATTTACTTCAGACGCGCAGTGCCGAAGGTGCTGCTAAAACGCTTACAGTGGATGTGCACGGTTGAATATTTGTCGGCGCCAGAAAGTGTGTAGGTCTGAGTGCCGCTATTACGTTTCAATTTGGCAACTCGTTTTGAAGCGCTGCCATTGCCCACATATACATACAGGTCGGGCCCTGGAGACGTACTAAAACCGCTGAGCTTAATTGTGTTTCCGCTCACAGTTGCTGTCCCACGCACTTTGTAACTTTTATGAGATGAGAAACTGCCCTTTTTGCTGGCGGCTTCCGAATGCGTGGCAGCCAAAGGCAATACAAATGCGCTGGCCAACAAAGCTAAAGAAAATTGACGACGGTTCATGGGTCTTCTCCTAATAAAGTTCTGACCCCAAAATGGCAGATCAATGCAAAAAGGCCAATAACACTCGATCACCCTTGTTTGATCGACCCGCGAGAACGGTTCAGAGATTTTCCTTTCGTTTTGCCAAAAGCCCACTACATTGTGCTGGTACGCATTGCTTAAGAACAAATCCATGACATCAGCCACACCAATGATTGATCCATTTGGCCGCACGGTCGATTACCTACGGGTGTCTGTAACGGACCGTTGTGATTTCCGCTGTGTCTATTGCATGGCAGAAGACATGACCTTCCTTCCAAAGCGCGACCTGCTCACTCTGGAAGAATTGGACCGCATGTGTTCGGGCTTCATTGCCAAAGGCGTAAAGAAATTGCGTCTTACTGGTGGTGAACCATTGGTACGCAAGAATATAATGCAGTTGGTGCGATCATTGTCTCGCCACCTTGAGTCTGGTGCGCTGGAAGAACTGACACTCACGACCAACGGTTCGCAACTGGCCAAATATGCTGAAGAGTTGTTTGAATGTGGTGTGCGTCGCGTGAACGTCTCGATTGACACGCTCGACCACGCGAAATTTCAAAAAATCACGCGCTGGGGGCAACTCGGTAAAGTGATGGAAGGTCTGGAAGCCGCGCGCAAGGCGGGCTTGGCTGTCAAAATAAACGCTGTCGCATTGAAGGGCGTGAATGAGTTTGAAATCGAATCCATGATGACTTGGGCTCATGGCGAGGGATTTGATTTGACACTTATTGAAACCATGCCACTGGGCGAAATTGATGAAGATCGAACCGATCAATATCTTCCATTAAGTCTAGTGCGCAGCCGTTTGGCTGAAAAATACACGTTGAATGAACTGACATATAAAACTGGTGGTCCTGCCCGATATGTGGAGGTTGCTGAAACAGGTGGGCGCCTCGGTTTCATCACACCCCTCACTCACAATTTCTGCGAAAGTTGCAACCGCGTGCGCGTCACGTGCACGGGCACATTGTTCATGTGTTTGGGTCAAGAAGATGCTGCAGATTTACGCGAACCCATGCGTGCTTCAGAGTCCAATGACCTACTCTATGAAGCGATTGATGAAGCCATTGGCCGTAAGCCCAAGGGCCATGATTTTGTGATTGAACGAAAAGGCGAAGGCCCAGCTGTTGGTCGCCACATGAGTATGACTGGCGGCTAAAACGCTAAGAGATGCAACGAATATTCAAAACTTTCGGTCCTCGAACTGAAAGGCCTGGTTTGTATTGCACGTGATCATCCACTTGCTCAAAACTTGAATACTGCGACAGCAGAGTTTCAAAAATCACTTTCATATTCAGCCGTGCCAAATGATTGCCAAGGCATAAATGCGCGCCTTGCCCGAATGCCAAATGACGATTGGGTTGGCGACCGATTTGAAACGCGTCTGCATCCGAAAATTGGCGTGGATCACGATTGGCAGCTCCATAAAGCAAACCAAAAGTCGTGCCTTTGGGAAAATCGCGCCCATGCACATGAACATCTTCTAAAGCATGTCGATGAAAGAACGGCAGAGGTGGTTCAAACCGAAACATCTCTTGAATGGCCAAAGGCAGTTTAGAAGGGGCATCCCGCAACTCGGATTGCGCTATCTCAGAGTTGATCAATGTGTGCATACCGCTGCCCAAGACATCAATTGTAGAACCGTGTCCCGCCATCAAAATCAGCATGCAAGTGGAGATAAATTCATCTTCTGAATAACGGCCCTCTGCTTCGTCAGCAATCATATGCGAAATCAAATCATCTGAAGGAGCGCACTGCCGTTTGCGCTTGAGGTCGGCCAGATAATGGTAAAATTCTCGCGTTGCAGTTTCTGCGAGTTCTTTCTTTACAGCACTTCGATCCACATCAAAAAACTGAACCACCTGCTCGGACCACAACCTCAATTGTGGGCAATCCTCTGCTGAAGCACCCAGCAAATGACCGATCACATATCCCGGAATATGGGCAGCAAAATCAGCAATGAAATCGAAACTGTCGCGATGCTTCAGGTCGGCCAATAAACCTTTCACATATGCACGCACCATAGGCTCTAAGTTTGCAACAGCACGTCCGGTGAAATACCCAAATACCTGTTTTCGCAAACGCCGATGAATGTCGCCATCGCTGTCCAGCAGACTAAATTGAACAACCCGTTCGTGATACGGCATGTCATGCCAATTGGCGGACTTCTGGTTTTGCTTCAGTTCGCCCTCGCTGCAGATACCCTTAAGCGACCGCACCATGTTTGCATTTGTCGCAATTTGGCTCACGTCGTCATATCGCGACAGCATCCACATGTTCTGCGCTTCAAAGAAAACTGGCTCATCAGCGTCCCGCAACTCACGATAAAATCCATAAGGGTCTTCGCTGAACGCGACCGACAAAGGATCAAACATTTGAACCATTAGAATTTCGCCAATAGCTTTCGAGCGCGACCGGCAACCGACTTTCGAGGTTCGGATGTCAAACGTTCAAAATGTGGCTTGAGCCAAGCTCGCAGCTTTTGATCTTCTGAACTCCAATCAAACAGAACTTGCATTGTGGTGTTGAGCACAATCCAATCTTCGTGGTTCGCCAGA
>CALHHQ010000321.1 GCA_938030645.1 uncultured Rhizobiaceae group bacterium | reverse complement strand
CAGTTGATGACCAAGTGCGATAATAGCCTGAATGAGAGTCAACGATTTTGAATCTTGTTTCATGCCAACAACAAATGACCGATCTATTTTGACCTTATCAAGTGGCAAAGTGCTCATATAGCTAAGGCTAGAATAACCAGTGCCAAAATCGTCCAATGAAATCCGCACGCCCATATCTTTGAACTTGTTCAGCTTATCAATTGTGCCACTCATATCATCCAACATAAGTGATTCCGTGATTTCGAGTTCAAGACGGTCCGGCGACAACCCACTGATCTCCAAAGCACGTTTCACGCTGGCTACAATGTCGCCTTTTGTAAACTGAATGGAAGACAAGTTGACCGCGACCCGCACGTTATTTGGCCAGGTCGCACAGTTTTTGCAGGATTCTTCTAGGATCCATGCGCCCATCTCAACAACAAGCCCCAGTTGTTCAGCGATGGGAATAAAGCGAAACGGCGGAACGTAACCGTGCTCTGGATGGTGCCAACGCATCAAAGCTTCACATGAAGTGACAGCTTCCTTTTCGACGGAAACGAGAGGTTGGAAAACAACTTCGAGCTGTTTTTTCTTCAACGCTTGCCTCAAATCCGCTTCCAGCTTTTTACGTTCACGCAATTCACGGTTCATGGAAGCGTCAAAGATACGCCAATTGTCGTGGCCATCACGTTTGGCGGACATCCGGGCCGTATCCGCATTTTTGATAAGGCTGTCGACTGAATCGCACTCCTCATCGCTGCCAAAGGCGATGCCAATACTGCTGTTGATCTTGAGATAGCGACCATCAAACGAAAATGGTTCTGCAATAGCGTCGCTCAAACTGTCCGCAAGCGCGATAGTTACGTCCACGCAATCGGTACCATGAACAACGATCGCGAACTCATCACCACCAAACCTGGCACATGTTCCCAATTCACCGACAGATTTTTTCAGGCGTTTTGAGAATTTCTGCAAGAGTTTGTCACCGAAGTAATGACCCTGATCATCATTGATTTGCTTGAATCCATCGATGTTCAAGAGCAGCACCGCAACATCATTCTTGGTGTTTTGCTCAGGCCAAACTTCTTCAATGTAACTTGGCAAGATGTTTCGGCGCATCAGTCCAGTGAGTCGATCATACCGTTCCATATGATCAAGCTTATGGGCGGTCTCTACTTCAAGAGTTATGTCATCAAAGGTGCATATCGTGCCACCGTTCTGCATCTGTGTCGCTCTAAAGCGAATCTGGCGGGTGCTCGATGTTTGCAACGCAATTTTTAGATCGAGCGGAAGAGCTGCCTGTGTTTTCTTGTTTGTCACCCACATTTTCATTTCATCGGCATATGCATCCTTCAACTGCAATTCTGATCTCATCAGTTCAATCAAATGAGCAATAGATGTGCCACGCAAAGATTTTTGCGGCCGTCCTGTGAAATAAGCAATATGTTCATTGGCGACTTCAAGTTTGTCAGACGCATCAAACATACAGATGCCTTGAGGCACATTGTTGAGCGCAGAATGAAACTGCGTTGCCAGTGATTGCGCCTTTTGACGCTGAAAGATGTTCTCGAAAAGCACGCGACGCTGATAAGCGGCAATCCTCTGTATTCCGAACATGTAAGGAACGATAAACAATGCAAGAATGGCGTAGTTGCCCGAGGAGTAAAACAAGCCGGCAACAATAGGGAGTGTTGTTGCAAACAACTGCATGTTGACCAATCGACTTAAGGGATAACTGCGTCCACAGATTCCAATTAGGTTCGCAAATGTAACCGTAATGCTTACCTGACGTGCAAAAGGATCATCTATGTATGCGGAGGCAAAGCACCAAAGACCAACAACCAGTGCATGGATCGTTGCATAAAGTGTGAAGCGATTTTCCCAGCTTTGATAATCTTGTTTGGTGACACTCCCATTTGCGCGACGCTTATTGAACGTGTGAACGAGGTACCAGCGGACGACACCAACACATGCAAACACACCAACAAGTGCCCACAAAATCGCGGCTTCGGTGGTCACTGCGGTGAGAACCAAGGCGCCTAAAGTTGCCAATATACCAGCAACCAGCACTTTGCTGTCTGCAAATGCAGTTTCAACTAAGGAATGATAGACTTCTCGAGAGGGCTGTGGACCCTCAGATCTCAAATGTTTCATAATTTTTAACCCCGCCCGAAGGTTGAGATCAAAGCGTAAACCATGAGCCATAACGAAAAGTAACTTTTTCGAATTTTTCTTTAAATGGGCTTGTTTAGTAGCGATTTACCACCAATCTGATCGTTTTCACCGTACCACTCTTTGGGCCATTGGAAAATTGTTTTGCCGCAATATATTGCGATAGAATGACGCGACCATTAGGTTGTTGATGTAGTACCTCAAAGAATTCCGGGCGAGATCCATGAAAAGACTGAATGACGCTCGCATTCTGATGTACAGCCACGACACGTTTGGTCTCGGACATCTGCGCAGATGCAGAGCAATTGCCCATGCACTCGTTGAAAATTTCAAGGGACTTTCAGTTCTTATTATTTCTGGTTCGCAAATTGCAGGCGCTTTTGCGTTCAAAGCCCGCGTTGATTTTGTAAAAATTCCCAGCGTTATCAAACTCTATTCTGGTGACTACACGTCGATCAGTGATCACATCGACATAAAAGATACTCTTGCTATGCGAGAAGCGCTGATTCTTGAGACAGCTGAGCTTTTTCAACCCGACATTTTCATTGTCGACAAAGAACCTATGGGCATGCGCGGAGAAGTTGAAAAAACACTTGTCGCACTCAAGATGAAAGGGTGTCGAACCGTCTTAGGCTTGCGCGATGTCATGGATTCTCCACAATTGCTGGAAGAAGAATGGAACAGAAAGCAAGTCCTTCAAAAAATAGCGAGCCTGTATGATGATATTTGGATTTATGGCCCAAAAGATTTTTGGAACCCACTGAAGGACCTTAACGTTCCAAAGCGTGTGGTTGATAGATCACGGTATGTCGGATTCTTACCACGTGAAATTCCTGTTTCCGATCACACAGCATCGCACAACTTGCCACCAAACTACATTTTGGTCACAGCAGGTGGCGGTGGCGACGGCGCGGATTTAATGTCGATGGTATTGGCAGCACGTGAGTATGATCGAAACCTCGTCTACCCATTGGTTTTGGTGCCTGGCCCTTTCATGAAAAACGAAGACCGCGAAGAAATTCACCGCAGGGCGAAAACCCTCAGCAATGTGACAGTGATTGATTTTGACAACGAAATTGAAGCGGTGATCGACAAAGCAACCGCTATCATTGGCATGTGTGGTTACAACACTTTTTGCGAGATTATATCCTTCGACAAGCCTGCGCTTTTTGTTCCAAGAACCAAGCCAAGGCAAGAACAATTGATACGCGCGACGAGAGCAAGTGAATTGGGTCTTACTCGCGTATTGAATGCGGATGATGCGATTGATCCGTCCAAGATGGCTGATGCACTTCATGCTTTACCTCATGCTTCAAAACCTTCTGAAAGCGGTTGGACCGTGGATTTGGAAGGTTTGAATGCTATTTCAAGCCACGTAGAAGAAATGCTTGCTCATAAAAGCGACGCGGGCATTTCAGATTCATATGAAACTGAAGAGCTCGTTCATCCCGCATGACCGAACAAAAGAATGAAACTCTCGCAGTTGTTTTGAAAGGCTATCCGCGTCTTTCAGAAACTTTCATCGCGCAGGAAATTTTGAATTTGCAGAAGGCTGGAACAAATCTGCAACTGGTGTCACTGCGCCATCCCACAGATAGCAAGCGCCATCCAGTGCATCACGAAATCAAAGCGCCAGTCATGTATTTGCCGGAATATGTCCATGATGAGTGGGCACGTTGTATCACAGCATGGACAAAAGCCCGTAAACTCAGTGGGTACAAACAGGCTCGGTCAATTTGGTTGAGAGATCTGTGGCGCGACAAAACACGCAATCGCGTGAGACGTTTTGTTCAAGCCATGGTGGCAGCCGCAGAATTAAATGAAGACGTGAACCGCCTCTATGGGCATTTCATTCATACACCGGGTTCCGTGACAAGATACGCCGCGATCATGCGAGGTTTGCCCTTTTCGTTTTCCGCCCATGCAAAAGACATTTGGACCTCTCCAGATTGGGAACTTTCTGAAAAATTGAACGATGCTGACTGGACGGTGACATGCACTGCAGGCGGTGCAAACCATTTGGCCTCCCTGGCAAAATCAGAAGATAAAGTCCGACTAGTATATCACGGGTTAGATCTTGAGCGCTTTCCTGTTCCTGACCGTCCT
Organism: uncultured Rhizobiaceae group bacterium; assembly: GCA_938030645.1. Taxonomy (GTDB): domain Bacteria; phylum Pseudomonadota; class Alphaproteobacteria; order Rhizobiales; family Rhizobiaceae; genus Pseudahrensia. Next base: position 13,858 of record CALHHQ010000321.1, on the reverse strand, counting down.
GAACAGAAACGTGATGGCAGCGATGCTGCCAATCCCGTTCAATTTTTGAGTGTCGGCCGTGCCGTAGAGAAAAAAGGGCTGGACACTCTTCTGAGTGCATTTTCAAGATTACCTGCTGCTCTCCATTGGCAGTGGACCCATATTGCAGGTGGTCCTTTATTGTCAGAGTTGAAACAGCAGGCCGAAGATCTTGGACTTTCCGACAAGGTGAAATTTCTAGGCTCACAGGCGCAGTCCCGAGTTCTGCAATCTTACAATGAATCTGACCTGTTTGTGCTGCCCTGCCGAATTGCCGAAGATGGAGATAGAGACGGTCTCCCCAATGTGATCGTGGAAGCGCAAAGCCAAAGGCTTCCAGTGATCTCAACACCCATTTCTGGAATTCCGGAATTGATCGAAGACGGTGAAAACGGTCTTCTTGTCACGCCTAATGATCCTGACAAACTGGCTGTCGCATTGGAAACACTGTCCAAGAACCCAACTTTGCGCAACAAGATGGGGCAGTTCGGAATGGAGAAAGTACGTCAGCATTTTGATGCCACCAAAGAAATTGACCTTCTTCTCAAATTGCTTGGACAAACTTCGTGAGCAAAGATCAACCACGCGTGTTGTTTTACTTTCTGCACTTGCTCGGTGTTGGGCATATTCACCGTGCGCAACGGCTGATCGCCCAGTTTGCAAGGCAGCAAATTTCCGTTGATGTTGTTTACGGCGGCATGCCCGTTGATGGCGTTACTTTTTCAGCGGACAGCATTCATTACCTTCCGCCGATTCAGGCTGCGGACAATACCTATGCGGAAAGCTTGGATGGCACGGGAGCACTTCTGACAGATTCATATATGCAAAATCGGCAAGAGAAACTTCTTGAGATTTTCAAAGGCTTGGAACCAGATCTGATTCTTATAGAAGCCTATCCATTTGGTCGGCGTATTGTTCGACATGAGTTAAAAGAACTCTTGAAAGCAGCCAAATCACGCTTTCCCACACCCCTCATTGCATCTTCAGTTCGCGACATTTTGCAAGAGAACCGTAAAGAAGGCCGCGCAGAAGAAACACGGGAATTGATCGAAACATATTTTGATACGGTCTTCGTTCACTCTGACCCGAATGTCATTCAGTTGGATGCCACGTTCCCACTGGCCAAATCCATTGAGAACAAAATCCACTACACTGGCTTTGTTGTTCCCGAGCAAAAACAGTTCGAACCAGACTTCTCATCAGACATCGTGGTCAGCGCAGGTGGTGGTGCATTTGGTGGTCAGCTTATGAGTGTTGCAATGGCTCTTGCGCAAACAAATCCATTTCCTGAACTAAATTGGTGCCTTGCAACGGGGCCAAATTTGCAATCAGACGCTTTTGCACAACTGGAAAAGCAAGCCCCTGACTTTGTCAAAGTTGTTCGCAAAGTACCGGATTTGGCATCGCAGCTTCGCGGGGCGCGATTGTCAGTTTCACAGTGCGGTTACAACACTGCCATGGATGTTCTTTCAATCCATACTGACAGTGCTTGCCGGGCTGTTTTTGTGCCCTACGACACCGAAGGTCAAACGGAGCAATTGCGTCGTTCTCAACTGTTGGAAAGCTCAGGTTATGCAATCAACCTGCCTCAATCTAAACTCAACGAGAACAGTCTTTTGGACGCGATGAAAGCTGCAATGGATCTGCCAGAAGTGGGGACAAGCATTAATTTTTCAGGAGCCACGAACACCGCTAAACTGATAAAATCAATGATTGAAAACCAGAGTGTAGCGGGATGAAAATCGCCTTTTACGCGCCTGTAAAACCACCTGATCATCACATCCCATCTGGCGATCGATTGATCGGACAAAATATTGTCAAAGCCCTTGAATTGAGCGGAGCTGATGTGACCGTAGCTTCCCGCTACATTTCATATTCAAAGCGTAATTCAGATGAAGTTTTGGAGCGCAAGAAAGAAGGCGCTCTGGAGCGTGTTGATCGGATTGTCGAAAGGCTGTCCAATTCATCTCCAGATCTATTTCTCACCTATCACCCCTACTGCAAAGCACCGGACTGGATCGGACCTCGTGTCGCCGCTGCTTTCGAAATTCCATATGTCACGATCGAAGCCGCCCATACCGGACAAGGCTTTGAAAACGGTGGCGACCAATGGAAAAAGTGGCGTGATGAAGCGCAGTCTGAATTTAAAAAAGCTGACTTGCATCTCTGCTTCAAACCAACTGATAAAGATTATCTTCTTCATGCTCTTGGGCCTGACACTCCTGTAGATGATATCCCAATTTTCATCGACACAAGCGCAGATGCCAATGCTCAACCTGTTGCTCACCCCACCCATTGGAGACCGAACGTTCCCGTCATTTTCACCGCCGCAATGATGCGACCTGGAAAAAAGACTGAAAACTTCAAAATCATCGCAGATGCTTTAAAACCGCTGCAAGCGCTCAATTGGAACCTTGTGATTGCGGGTTCAGGACCAGAAGAAGCTGTGGTGAGAGAATTGTTTGCTCCTTTTGCTGCAGATCGAATATTATTCACCGGCGGAATCGAGCACGAAGACGTCATGGCCCATCTCGCCAAAGCTGACGTATTTTTCTGGCCCGGTTGGAAAGAACCAATCGGAATGGTTTATCTCGAAGCCCAATCACAAGGCGTTCCGGTTGTTGCTTCAAAAAGCATGGGAGTTCCCCTAGTTGTGAAGCATGGAGTGTCTGGTCTTTTGACACCAGAGGACGACACAAAGGAACTTTCAGAAAACCTGAGCAAGCTTCTGTCTCACCCCGTTTTGCGCAAGGATTTGAGTCAATCGGCTAGGGACTATGTTCGCGCGCACCATTCAATCGAGGCTGCATCTCGTGAACTCATGAGCAAATTGCAGGCAGTCCTGACCTCATAAGCACGAAAATTGTGATGCTGACTTGGTATATGGCCATGACCTTGCCACCAATTTGTGCGAAGTATACCCAAACGAAATTCAAACTGATCGCAATGAAAACCAAACATCGTTTCACTTTGCTGGTTGCAGCATTTTCCACCCTGCTTTCATCTTCGGCATTCGCACTGCCGCATTTGTCGATTGATTTAGATTCAGGTCGCGTTCTATCCAGCAAACAAGCTTTTGATGCATGGCATCCTGCTTCGCTGACCAAGTTGATGACAGCATATGTGGTGTTCAAAGCAATTGATGCAGGAGAGATCACCACAGGCAGCCCTGTGAAAATATCTCGCAATGCGTCGCGTCAGCCACCAAGCAGAATTGGTTTTGGACGCGGCAGCGTCATCACGTTTGACAATGCGCTGAAACTCCTCATCATAAAATCCGCTAATGATATTTCAGTAGCAATCGCGGAATCATTGTCTGGATCCACGCGAGCATTTGCAAACCGCATGAACAGGGAAGCAGCACGTCTGGGCATGAAAGGCTCACGTTTTGTGAACCCTCATGGTCTTCACGACAAAAGACAAGTGACGACAGCTCACGACATCGCTCTTTTGGTGCGCGCAATTCACAAAGAATATCCACAATACGCCTACATGTTCAAAGCGCCCTCACTCATGGCGCCTCAACGTTTGAAAAGCGGCAACAACAGACAGAAAATGCACTTTTCGTATAATCTTCTTCTGGAACGCTTTCGCGGCGGAGATGGTTTTAAAACAGGATTTGTTTGTGCATCGGGCTACAATTTTGTCGGTGCGGCAACCCAAGGCGGTCGCAGAATTGCAGCCGTTGTGTTTGGTCGTGATGGACAAACCAGTCGCGCCGTAGACGCCGCAAAACTGATCACCGAAGGTTTTCAACTTTCGTTGAGCCAAGGGACTCCGATCAGCAATCTGAAAGCCAATGGTGCCGTGAGGTCACTGCCAACAAACATGCGTTCCAAAGTGTGCACGCAAGAGGCGCGTGCAAAACGTTATGATCCAGGTGCAGGGCAAGCGGTTATCAAGTCAGCATGGATGCAGAAACGCAGAATTACTCAAAAGCCCTTGCGCGTTGCACTTGGTGGTGCATCCGGCCCAACTTCAAGTGCAATAGAACCTGATCGCGTGAGCCGCGTGACCAAACCAGTTTTCCGACCGATTCAAAACGTCACGGCAACCCCAAACACAACAGCAAATGACAACACACCCATTCGTGGCACGATCGTCGCCTCAGATACATCTGTCCCTATTCCAAGATTTCGACCATAGTCATGAGTGCTGCCCCAGTTCCCGTAACCCTGATCACTGGCTTTCTTGGAGCCGGCAAAACAACCCTACTGAACAGGCTGATGAATGAAGGCGCGCTCAAAGACTGCGCACTCATCATCAATGAGTTCGGTGATGTCGGCATTGATCATCTCCTTGTAGAAAGCTCTGACGAGGGCATTGTCGAATTGTCTGATGGCTGCCTTTGTTGCACCATTCGAGGCGATCTCATCGACACGTTCACAAACCTGCTCAAACGAACTGGATCGTTGGAACGGATCGTCATTGAAACCACCGGATTGGCGGACCCCGCTCCCATACTACATGCCGTCATGGGGCATCCTATGCTCAGCGAACAATTGCGCCTTGATGGCGTGATCACTTTGGTTGATGGGATAAATGGAAACGACACTCTCGATTCCCATGAAGAGGCAGTCAAGCAAGTCGCGGTTGCTGATCGAATTGTCATCACCAAAACGGACTTATCTCCCGACATCGCAGACCTGCAAGCTCGCTTGTCAAGATTGAGCCCCTCTGCAGAACTGTTGATTGCAGATCAATTGGAAGATTTAGAAAGCCATCTGTTCAATTGCGGTTTGTACAACCCTGCAACCAAGTCAGCCGACGTGAAAAAATGGTTGGGTGCAGAAGCGCAAAAATCGGAACATCATCATCACCATGATATCAACCGACATGATGCAAGCATCCGTGCTTTCACTTTGAAAACCGATCAAGCTGTAGATGCGGCCACATTGACAACTTTCGTAGATCTTTTGCGTTCAGCGCACGGACCAAATCTTTTGCGTGTCAAAGGCATCATAGCTGTTACCGAGCACATAGATCGACCGATTGTCATTCATGGTGTGCAACAAATCTTTCATCCACCTGCCACATTGCCAGCTTGGCCAGATGACGATCACAGCACGCGGCTGGTGATGATCACCAAAGACTTGTCAGAAAATTTCGTCAGAAAACTGTTTGATGCTTTCATGGGCAAGACACAAACAGACACGCCCGACAAGAAGGCTCTTGATGAGAATCCTTTGGCCGTGCCCGGCTTTAGCGGAAACTTCTCTTAAAGTTTGGCATCCGTCCTTTTCACCAAAAAACGCCACTCTTCATTGTCACCTTGTTGTTGATCAACAAGTTTCTGGTCATACTCATTGCAGAAGTTTGGAATATCCAGGCCAGCAAGCGGGTCATCTGTTAAAACCCAAAGAGAGTCTCCAGCAGACATTTTGCGCATGCGATTTCGAGTTTTCAAAACAGGCAGCGGGCATTGCAAACCACGCAGATCATACTCTTCGATTTCACTGTGATCAGACATCGACCTGGCTCTATATTGTATGCAACTACATGGATCTAACCATGCACAGTACAGCGCGCAAGAAGAGTGAGAGAAGATATGCCTCGTGAAATAGCCAACCCCAATGATGTTTTGGAGTTTTGGACAGCCGCTGGACCCGAAAAATGGTGGCAAAAGGACATTGAATTTGACGCCGAAATCAAGAACGTCTTTGGCGCCACCCATGCCACAGCCAAGTCTGGTGATCTAAACAATTGGCTAGAGACACCGGATGGAACACTAGCTCTCGTGATTGTATTAGATCAATTTTCCAGAAACCTATTCCGCAACGATGCGAGAGCATTCGAGCAAGATGAACAATGCGTTTCGATTGTGAAGAGCGCCATGGACAGTGGATTTGATCGCAAAATGCGCTCTGACATTGGCATGTTTATATACCTCCCCCTGATGCACAGTGAAGATATTTCGGATCAGAAACTATGTGTGAAAGAAATGACGCGATTAGAGTTGGAAAACGAAATCAAATTCGCCAAAATTCATTTGGATATCATCGAAGAATTTGGTCGCTTTCCCCATAGAAACAAGGTTCTTGGCCGCGCGACCACACCGAGAGAACAAGAGTTTCTAGATGAAGGTGGTTTTTCAGGTTAAGGCACGCTTAACCAAGGAAACGATCAGGGTTACCCAAAAGAAGACAATCTTAATCGAATTGCTGGCAAATAGCTGAAGTGAGCGGCAACTTTTGTCGCGAGAGATTTTTCATCGGTGCCATCGAAAATGCTGAAACGCATTATCCCATCTAAGATTGCCCAACCCTTCGTTCCGGCATTTGTCCGAACGAAGTGGGGCAATCATGTGGAAAAGGCACTCGACGTCGCAGATTCCATTGCTGCGGGAAAAGACGAAAAAGCTCTTTCCCAACGAACAGCTCTGATGGCTTTTACAATCCGTATCATCAGCGCCTTTATCGCATATGTCAGTCAGGTCTTAATTGCTCGTTGGCTGGGAACATACGAGTACGGAATTTTCGTCTGGGTTTGGGTCGCAGCCATTATTTGTGGTGGCTTGGCATGTCTTGGATTTCCATCAGCGGTGGTCAGATTCATCCCTGAATACAAGGTTGCAAACGACGATGCTTCACTGCGCGGTGTTGTATTTGGATCGCGACTCTATTCGGTCATGGCAGCAACAGCGATTGCTATCACGGGCATCGCAATCACTTTATTGTTTCAGGATGTCACTTCAAACGTTTACGTGATTCCGTTGTTCCTCGCTGCAGTCTGTTTGCCAATGCTGTCTCTGGCCGAAGTGCAAGACGGTATCTCACGCTCATTTAACTGGATAGACATCGCGCTTTCACCGACCTATCTCGTACGACCATGTCTCATTCTGTTGACAATGGTGCTTGCGCTTTGGTGGGGATTTGAAGCCACGGCAACGACCGCTCTCATCGCATCTATCGCGGCCACTTGGTTCACATCGATCGGCCAGATGTTGGTTTTGAACAAACGTTTGAGAAAAGAAGTCCCTGCTGGTTCCAAAAATTTACAACCAAAAACATGGATCATGGTCGCTCTTCCGATCTTCTTGGTGGACGGGTTTTTCACTCTGCTAACCAATGTAGATATACTGGTTGCCGGTGCGCTTCTTTCTCCAGAAAAAGTCGCCGTTTATTTTGCAGCTGTGAAAACTTTGGCTTTGGTGCATTTCGTGTACTTCGCTGTGAAAGCAGGCGCAGCGCACCGCTATTCGCAATACTTCAATTCAGGCGACAAGGATCAGTATGAAGACTTCATTCGCGACACCGTGAAATGGACATTCTGGCCGTCCCTTGCAATGGGCCTCTTGCTCCTTCTGACCGGCAAATTTTTGCTTTCCTTATTTGGTGCAGAGTTTGCGGAGGGTTATCCCCTGCTCTTCATTCTCGTCATTGGCATCATAGCGCGCTCGACGATCGGGCCCACTGAAAGCGTTTTGAACATGTCAGGACAGCAAAATGTTTGTGCTGCAATCTATGGCGTCACGCTGTTAGTCAATGTCATGCTCAATCTAACTCTTATTCCAATTTACGGTCTGTATGGTGCTGCGTGGGCCACAACAATCGCCATGATTTTTGAAGCAGCCGCCTTATACTCCATCACAGTGCGCCGCCTTGGCCTTCATATGTTTGTCTTCAGCAAGACAACCTCCAAGCCAGAGGTCAAATAGATCATGGGTGTGTTTGAAGACATAATGGAAAAGAGCAGTCGCAGACCGGAAGGAATCAGCGGAGTTGTGGAACGCAGACGTTCCAAACGTGCACCTATGTTGCGGTCATCGTCCACAAGCATGACATCCCATTTGTGGGAATTAGAGCTTGTTCCGGCCTTTGCTCTCAACCGACTCTCAGATCAGATATCCCAATTGGCAGAACGATCAGTTGACCAAAACATTTTCTTTGAATCAACGATCGTGATGGCGGCGTGGCCACGCCTAACATCAATATTGGCCCCCGCGTCATGCTGGATGCTCACCCTTTGGGAAACAATTGGCGAAGAGCGCAAAATGCGTTTGTTCATGCCTGTACGTTTGAACTCAGTTGGCTTTCCTAAGAAAAAAGTTCTGCAAGTTTTATCCAATGAAATTTTTCCTGTTGGCACGCCTTTGCTGGACAAAGAATGCCCAGACGAAGCTTGCGAGACTTTGTTTCGCTTATTGTCAGATCCTGCATTGAAATTGCCAGCCACATTGGACCTCACGCATCAAGCGGCCGCATCAAAAACATATGCCTACATTTGTAAGGCCGTCAAAAGTCTTGGTTTGCAGTCCCATAAAACCGGAAACTACGAACGTGCAGCATTGTTCAGCGCTGACGATGTAGAAAACAAAATGAAAACGGTTTTAAGTTCCAAGAGCCGTAGGGAATTGCGTCGCCAACTTCGAAAATTGGAAGAGGCTCATGAGATTGAATTTCTAGTTGCAAAAACAGAAGACAAAGTTCTCGATGCCTTTGAACGCTTTTTGACGCTAGAACTCAAAAGCTGGAAAGGCCATCGCGGCACAGCACTTTACAATCATAAGAGTATCGCCGCCTTCTCCAGACAAATTGTTGCTGAACTCGCCTGCGAAGACACCTGCGAAATTCACACGCTGATGTGCGATGGAAACGCCATTGGTGCACTTATTATGTTGGGCAAGAATGGCAGAATGGCGCCATGGAAAATGACATTTGACGATAATTTTTCGTCAAGTTCTCCGGGAATGCTGGTGATGATGAAAGCGACTGAAACACTTCTCAACGACAATAAATTCGTTGAAGCTGACAGTATGGCAATCCCAAGCCATTGGATGATGAACCGGATTTGGCCTGATCGTTTGAAAATTACGAACCTTGTTGTGTCATTAACACCGAAAAACGACGCTCAAGCTCTGAAAGTCGTTTCAGCAAAAGAACGTCTCGACAGCATGAAAGTTTGGATCAAGAAAGTTCTGAACTATCGTTCGCGATAGGACTTAACCAACCGCTTTCTGCCCGTAAGCAATGAAATTGCCGTTGCGAAATTCTGGCTTGGCATAATCAAAAACATTGCCGTCAGGTTTTTCAACGCAGCCGCCAGCCGCATTCAAAACCGCGTGCCCAGCACCAGTGTCCCATTCCATTGTCGGGCCGAAACGCGGATAAACATCTGCTTCACCACACGCCAACAAACAAAACTTCAACGAAGAACCAATCGATACAGTTTTCTCAACTTTATTGTCTTTCAACCATTGGTCAGTTGTTGCATCACGGTGAGATGCACTTGCTACAGCAACCATGCCGGCATCTGGGATCTGACGGACAGAGATTGTGCTGCCGTTTTCCCAAGCGCCAGTTCCCAAGATGCCGGAAAATGTCCGGTCTAAAGCAGGTGCATAGACAATGCCAAATATAGGAATACCATTTTCAATAAGCGCAATATTAACGGTGAAAGAGCCCTTCCCGTCGCGCTTTAAAAATTCTTTGGTCCCGTCCAGCGGATCAACAAGAAAGAAAAGCGCTCCCGCATTTAGCGAATGGCTGTCAGGATTTTCTTCCGAAATGATCGTGATATCTGGGGCATACTTTTTCAGCCCTTCGAGCAAAATCACTTCAGCTCGCTTATCGGCCAAGGTGACAGGAGAACCATCGTCTTTCCACTCTGCACCATCATCCCCATCATAAACGTCCATAATGGCTTTGCCTGCTGCGTGAGCAACAGGCACTAGATTTTCAAGAAGCGCATTGAGGTCCGGAACAACGCCCATCAAATTTTGTTCTTTTTGTTCAGATAATCAATAATCTGATCGGCCAATTCATCAACTTCGAACTCTGCACCTTTCAGAACAATCTCGGCATTCTTAGGTGCTTCGTAGTCGGAATCAATGCCGGTAAAGTTTTTCAAATCGCCAGCACGAGCCTTTTTGTACAGGCCCTTCGGATCGCGCTGTTCGCAAACCTCCAGCGGAGTGTCCACAAATACTTCAATAAACTCACCTTCATCCATGAGAGATCGTGCCAAATGGCGCTCTGATCGGAATGGGGAGATAAATGATGTCAGCACAATCAAACCAGCATCAGCCATCAGACGAGCAATTTCAGCCACTCGGCGAATGTTCTCAACACGATCTTGGTCAGTAAAGCCAAGGTCTTTGTTAATGCCGTGACGAACATTGTCGCCATCCAGCAGGTAAGTTCGTTTTCCCTGAGCAAACAGTTTCTGTTCTAACCTGTCTGCTACTGTGGATTTCCCAGAACCTGAAAATCCAGTGAACCAAAGAACACTTGGTTTTTGACCACTGGCCTTGGCACGAGCTGCTTTATCTACATTCATCTCGTGCCATTCAATGTTGCTTGCGCGACGCAAAGCAAAATCGATCATACCAGCACCAATGGTGGCATTGGTAAATTTGTCGACGAGAATGAAAGAACCCGTTTCTGGAATATCTGCAAAACTGTCGAAAGCCAAAGCACGATCAAGTGCTACTTTGCAGTAACCCACTTCATTCAACCCAAGCGTCTTTGCTGCCACTTGCTCAAGTGAATTGACATCGATCCGGTGCACAAGGTCTGTGATCTGAGCCGTGGCCGTCGCAGTTGCAAAACGCGCCACATAGGTGCGTTCGGGCAACATTTCAGCTTCGTCCATCCAGACAATATGAGCTGCAAATTGGTCGGCCACTTCCGGCAGCTTATCGGGCTGCGCCAGAACATCGCCACGGCTCACATCGATCTCATCTTCGAACGAAATCGTAACAGCCAAGGGGCTGGAAGCTCTGTCAAGATCACCCGATGGTCCTATGATCCCTGCAACTTTGGATGACTTCCCAGACACACTGTTGGCTATATCATCCCCAACAGAAATTGTGCCGGATTCAATCGTGCCACTGAAGCCACGGAAGTCATGGCTCGATCTATTGACCCACTGCACAGGCATTCTGAACGGACCTTTGGTCGTGTCAGCAAGTGAACTTAAATCCACAGTTTCCAAATGAGCCAGCAAAGCCGGGCCTTTGTACCATGTCATATCATCACTTTTGGTGATGACGTTGCTGCCTGTCAGCGCAGAAATTGGAATGGCCGTGATATCACCAAGAGACAAGCCTTTGGCAAACTCGTGATAGTCGGCAACAATATCATCGAACACCTTCTGCTCAAAATTCATCAAGTCCATTTTATTGACGGCCAGCGTCACATGTTTGATGCCGAGCAGTGAACATATGAAAGAATGACGACGGGTCTGTTCCAGAATACCTTTGCGCGCATCAATCAAAATGATAGCGAGATCAGTCGTTGAAGCACCAGTGGCCATATTGCGCGTATATTGCTCATGCCCCGGTGTGTCAGCAGCAATGAACTTGCGCTTATCCGTTTCAAAATAGCGATAGGCGACGTCAATGGTGATGCCCTGCTCGCGCTCAGCCTGAAGGCCATCAACCAGAAGAGCCAAATCAACATTATCGCCTTGGGTGCCGTATTTTTGGCTTTCCACAGAAGCCGCAGACAGTTGGTCTTCAAACACGGTTTTTGAATCGTAAAGCAGTCGACCGATAAGCGTTGACTTGCCATCATCCACGGAACCACATGTGATGAAACGAAGTTGGTCTTTGTTTTCCTGATCGCGCAGAAACTGTGCGATGTTCTCAGCAGCAGATTTTTCAGAAGACATCAGAAATAGCCCTCCTGTTTCTTCTTCTCCATTGAGCCAATTTGATCTTGGTCGATCAACCGCCCTTCCCGCTCTGATGAACGGCTTTGTAGAAGTTCAGAAATAATACTGTCGAGATCATCCGCAGCAGAATCAGACGCGCCAGTTAGTGGATAGCATCCAAGCGTTCTGAAACGCACAAGACGGTCTTGAATAACTTCGTTCTCTTGAACATCAAGACGCTCGTCATCGACCATAATCAATTGACCATCACGTTCGATGATTGGGCGTTTGGCTGCAAAATAAAGGGGAACAATCGGGATGTTCTCCCGTTTGATGTATTGCCATATATCGAGTTCGGTCCAGTTAGACAGCGGGAACACGCGTACGCTTTCCCCGTCAGCAATCTTTGTGTTGTAAAGCTTCCACAATTCTGGACGTTGCGCCTTTGGATCCCAGCGATGGTTTTTTGAGCGGAATGAAAACACGCGTTCTTTGGCACGAGACTTTTCTTCATCGCGACGGGCTCCACCAAAGGCAGCGTCAAAACCGTGTTTGGTCAAAGCCTGTTTTAGACCTTCGGTCTTCATAACATCCGTATGAAGTTTGGACCCGTGGGTTATGGGCCCAATACCTTTCTCCACGCCTTCCTGATTGATGTGAACAATCAAGTCGAGACCGTATCTCTTCACAATTTCCGTTCGAAACGCGATCATTTCTTTGAACTTCCATGTGGTGTCCACATGCATCAAAGGAAATGGTGGTTTTCCCGGGGCGAACGCTTTCATAGCCAGATGCAGCATGACGGCAGAATCTTTGCCGATAGAATAGAGCATAACTGGATTGGCGAATTCCGCAGCCACTTCGCGAATGATATGGATGCTTTCGGATTCTAATTTATCAAGATGTTTCAAAGTTCACTCTTCCGCAGGGCGCGAGTCGTAAAACAATTAGGCAAATGGTGCCCCCCGCCGGAATCGAACCGGCACTCCGTGAGGAACGGGATTTTGAATCCCGCGCGTCTACCAATTCCGCCAGAGGGGCAGCGGTGATGTGCTTCAACTTGCAGCGAGTTAAAGCAAGAAACACCGCTTGGCAACGGTTATTGAACAATTCATTGATATCATTTTTAACCTCACCATTGGGCTTTGGGTTCCGTTGGGGTAAACACCGTTCCAAATTAGGTTGAAAGCGAGGCCACACCTTGATTCGCGCACTGTATGACTGGATGTTCAAGCTCGCTGGAAGCAAACACGCTGATAAGGCTTTGGCATTTATTTCGTTTATCGAAAGTTCGTTTTTTCCCATTCCACCTGATGTGATGTTGATCCCGATGGTGCTGGCAGATCGCGCCCGTTGGTGGAAGCTTGCCCTCATTTGCACAATCGCATCGGTTTTAGGTGCTGTTCTTGGATATGCGATTGGCGCATTAGCCTATGACTGGCTTGGGCAGCCTATTCTCGAATTTTACGGCAAGAAAGACGCCTTTGAAAAACTCTCTGAAACCTACAACAGTGAATGGGGTTTGCTGAGCGTTTTCGCAGGCGCTGTAACTTTTTTACCCTACAAACTGTTCACGATTTTTTCAGGCGTAACGGGGCTGAATTTCGCGCTGTTTATCGCTATTTCTATCCTTGGACGTGGCCTCCGCTTCTTTGTAGTCGCATTCCTATTGTTCAAGTTTGGTGAGACCATACAAACATTTATTGAAAAATGGCTTGGTCTTCTGTTCGTGCTGGGTCTCGTGCTTTTGATTGGTGGTTTCGTGCTCATAAAGTTCCTGTTGTAGAAAGACAAACACATGGCCGCCTTAGCATCAGAAGATTTCTGGAACACATCTGGTCCTGTTCAAAAGGCCACGTCAGTTCTTGTTCTTTTGGGAATGGTCGTTGTTGTGGGCAGTGCACTCGCGTTTGAACACATTGGCGGTTATGCGCCATGTGCTTTGTGTCTTGAACAACGCAATCCGTACTACTGGGGCGTCCCGTTTATCGCAATCGGCGCTGTTTCAGCATTCACCAAATGGCCCGCCTGTTTGACAAGAGGCGCGCTCGCGATTGCGTTTCTATGTCTCATCGCCACCGCTTTGTTGGGTGGATATCACGCTGGCGTGGAATGGGGCTTTTGGCCTGGGCCTGAATCTTGTGTTGCCGGACTGTCCGCAACATCCAGCGATGCAGGCAGTCTATTGGACAGTCTCTCAAATTCTAAACCGCCCAGCTGTGCAGATGCAGCAGGACGGTTTCTC
>CALHHQ010000320.1 GCA_938030645.1 uncultured Rhizobiaceae group bacterium | reverse complement strand
GGCAATGCAGTTTTGAACGTGACCGGGGAAAGCGCAGCAATTTGATCAGTACCAGATTTCCCCGCCAACTTTTCAAATTCGGAAACATATTTCTTCTGGTTTTTCGTGAAGGCGTTTGCCAGCGCCAGAGGCATTTTCATGGCTGGACATGAAGACGTGGACGCGTAACGGCCAGTGGTCGTCGTGTTGAACACATAACGTTTTCCGCAGACGTCAACCTTCGGTGGTTTGCGGGTGATTTCGAAATGATCATGTCCACGTTTTAGCATCTGCCAAAATTTAAAATGCTTGTTGTCTTTATATTTGACCATATTCTTGGTCGTCATACGAAATGGAAACGCCTGCATCTGAAAAGATTTCTGACCACCCGTAAACGCATCACGCGCCAACGCATAAATCACCTCAACCTGCTCATCGGTCATGGAATAACATCCCGCTGAAGAGCAAGCTCCATGAACCATAAGGTGCGTACCCGTACGCCCGTGAGACCTGTCATAGGTGTTCGGAAAACCCATGTTGAAAGATAGGTGAAATGACGAACGCGGGTTCATTTGATGTTTATTGACGTTGTAAAAACCTTCTGGTGCCTGCCGGTCGCCCTCTTTGAACTTGGGTCCCAGTTTGCCGGACCATTTGCAAATCTCGTAACTTGCCAACAATGCATAGCGTCCCGTGTGGGTTTGTTTCCAAACTTCCAATTCATTGCTCAGTTTGAAAGCGCGGATCATGATGGGGGCATTTTTTTGCATGCCCTTTGCCTTCATAGCGCGGACAAGTTTTGATGGAACGGGACGATCTTCTTTCGGCACCAGCGAGTCTAGAGATCCCTGACAAGCTGTGAGCGCCAGAAGAGAAACACCCAAAAGAACGGGCTTCAAAACAGCTTTAAGACCGAACTGATTTTTTTCCAAAAGCATTGAAAAGAATTCCAATCAAAAATGACAATCCACATTACAACGTCATAGTTGATTTTGTCTTGACAGTGATCACCACATTCACGTGATTGTCATTGAAGATCATTCACGGAATATTTCACGATATTAATCGCTGGTCTTAAAGATTGCGCCCAATCGCCAAAAATTTCTCGCGGCGTTCGCGCTGCAAATCATCACCAGATTTTTCGCACAGATCGCCGAGAGCTTGTTCCAAAACATCGCCAGCAGATTGTAAGACTGCTTTATGGCCACGGTGCGCACCGCCCACAGGTTCTGGAATAACACCATCGATAATACCAAGACGCTCGAGATCTTCGGCAGTGATCTTCATATTAGTGGCCGCTTCTTTTGCGCGGGTTGCATCCCGCCACAAAATCGAAGCAGCACCTTCTGGTGAAATCACGCTGTAAATTGAATGTTCAAGCATAAACACGCGGTTCGCAGCTGCAATCGCGATTGCACCACCTGAACCACCCTCACCGATGATGACAGATATCATAGGCACTTTGAGATTGAGGCATGCTTCCGTCGAGCGGGCAATGGCTTCAGCCTGACCCCGCTCTTCGGCCCCGATGCCGGGGTAGGCGCCAGCCGTATCCACCAACGTGATCACTGGAAGATTATAACGTTCCGCCAATTGCATAATTCGAACGGACTTTCGATAACCTTCCGGTCGTGCCATGCCAAAATTGTGGTGCAGACGCGATTGCGTATCATTGCCCTTTTCATGGCCAATCATCATCACCGACCTGCCGCGAAAACGTCCCATACCACATTGAATGGCGTGATCGTCTGCAAACCCACGATCACCCGCCAATGGCTGAAAGTCTTCGATAAGTTCAGCCACATAATCTTTGAAATGCGGACGGTCTGGATGGCGCGCAACTTGCGTTTTTTGCCAAGGGTCGAGTTTTTTATAAAGGTCAGATAGAGCTTGTTCAGATTTGTCACGCAAACGCGTCACGTCATCTTCAATGTTTACGGTATCGCCAGACTCACCCATCTTTTGCAGTTCACGGATTTGACCTTCAAGGTCAGCAATCTGCTTTTCAAATTCAAGATAGGCTTGCATGTGTGCACCCCGACAACATTTTCATTCTATTTAGGTCGATTAAACTCAAATTGCACCACAAATGCGATGCGGAAACGCTTAATCCAACAAAAAACCCAGCTCAACGTTAGAGCCGGGTTCTAAAATTTTGAGACACTGATATTAAGCAGCAGCTTCTGACTTGTCGCCACCTTCAGCTGTTTTATCAGTTGCGTCATCCTCTTCTTCAGGTTTAGGACCGCGGCGCGGACCCTTAGCCAAATTGGCTTCCAAAAGAAGTACAGCTTCAGTTTCTGAGATCTTTTTCACGACAGACACTTCACGTGCCGTACGCTCAAGAGCCGCTTCATACAACTGACGTTCTGAATACGACTGTTCAGGCTGATTTTCTGAACGAAACAAATCACGCACAACTTCAGCGATCTGGTTCAAATCACCAGAATTAATCTTTGCATCATATTCCTGCGCACGGCGGCTCCACATTGTGCGCTTGATGCGCGCACGACCTTGCACTGTCTTCAATGCTTTTTCGACAACCGCATCCTCTGCAACTTTGCGCAAGCCAACGGATTCAATCTTTGGAACAGGAACACGCAGTTTCATTTTGTCTTTCGCAAAATCAATGACGAACAGTTCGAGGGAAAAACCCGCGACTTCTTGCTGTTCAATATCAACAATCTGGCCCACACCATGTGCAGGATAAACGACGAATTCGCCTGTCTTGAAACCTTGTCTCTGGATCGTTTTCTTGGCAGCCATGCCTTATCGCTCCTTATACGCAACCTTGAAAACGGTCGCTTTTGTTGGCGTTGCACAAGCGAAAGTGCGCAGCGCGAAAGATTATTGAGCTTCTGGATAAGCCCCTTGCCCATTTGGCTCTGAAAAAGCCTGCTACACACAGCAGGTGTCAAAATTGCGACAAGAAGACAGAACTGCTTTCGAATGATAAAGCACGATGCCGGTTCAAGTGTGGAGAATTAATTGACGACTTTCAAAACAGGACTACTGCAAAAGACACAGTCTTATTCGCAACAGCACCTTCAAAACTTTACGGTTGCACAGTGCATACACCAAAAATGGTCGAAATTCAACGTCAAACGCCCATTCTCAAAGCAACGCCGTTGACTTCTATTTGGTTGGTTAATTGCCTTCGCCTGGCTCGGCAGAGAAATATTTCTCGAATTTCTCTTTTTGTCCGTCAAACTTTTCAGCATCTTCAGGAGCATCGCCCTTGGCGATAATGTTTGGCCATTTTTCAGCGTATTCAGTGTTCACCTTCAACCACTTATCGAGGCCCGGCTCGGTGTCAGGCTTAATAGCTTCAGCAGGACATTCAGGTTCACAAACACCGCAATCAATGCATTCATCAGGATGAATGACCAGCATATTCTCGCCTTCGTAAAAGCAATCAACTGGGCAAACTTCCACGCAATCCATGTATTTGCATTTGATGCAATTGTCCGTGACGAGATAAGTCATGTGCTGTCAGCATTCCAAAAAAGACGATTTCGCCTTTTGCTTACCGTTTCAAACAACTGAAAACAAGAAAAACTGTTTGCGTCAAATCACTGATGACGAGATGAATTTTCCCATGGGAGTATAAAGCGCAAACTTACTCGTCGTCATAGTCAGATTTTGCTGCATTCTCGCGAAATCGTATGGTTTCCCGCCGCTGTTTTTTGGTTGGACGTCCAGCGCCCTCATCTCGCACAGCAACTGTATTTGTTGTCCAAACAATATCTTCTTTCTTTGGTGCAGGCGGCGACAGATCTTCGTAGAGCAAGCGGGCTTCTGGCGCTGGCCCTCGACGAACTCCCGGCGCTTGCACTTTCAGAATTTTGATTTGACGATCCAATGTAATCGTCAAAACATCGCCGATGGAAATGTTGGAGCTTGGAGATGAAATGCGGGTGCTGTTGACCCGCACTTTTCCAGATTTCACTGTGCTTTGGGCCAACGAACGTGATTTCACGACCCGCGCATACCACAACCACTTATCAACACGGATTTTGCCTGAGCCCGTGTCCACCATACCTATTTTGAGGAAAGATCGGCTTTAAGCGCAGCCAGTTTTGCAAACGGTGAATCTGGATCTGGTTGCTTCTCTTGGGCAGGCTTTTTATGACGCCCACCGCCTTTGGAGAAATCTTTGCGTGGCGGCTTCTTTCCACCATCGCGCTTGCCGCCAGCGCCATCTTTGCCACGATTTCGATTGGCATTGTCGCCACGCTTAGCTCCGTGGTTGCGGTTAGCCGGACCACGGTTCTGCCGCCAAATATCCACGCGTTTGGGCTCTGCTGGTTCAGCATCAACTGCCTTTTCCGATGTAGAGGCTTCAGCACCAGCCTCAGCAATAGATTTGTCTTCAACAACTGGCTCGGTTTCAGCCGCACCATCACCACTGGACGCTTTGTCCCACTCAGCAGTTTTGGCCTGAACATCCGTTTCCAACATGCTCTCGGCTTTATAACCAAGACCGCGCAAAACATCGGCCATGTCGTCATGGGATGCACCCAGAATGGACAACATGTCAGGCGTGATCATAAAACCTGCACCATCCCATGCACCTTCAGGGCGTTTTTCAGGCTTTTCAGCGTTGAAACGCCATCCGGTGGCAGGGCGAATGAAGTCAGCCAGTCTTTCCAAAATATCGACACGCACTGCTTTTTTGCCGAGCACGCGCAAACCAGCCAAACGATAAAGCGTTTGTTCAAAACTGGTGTCCACAGGCATCGATGTTCGACCTGCGGCCAAAGCGTTCAGGATATCGTCCCGACCTTGAGCTTCCAGCCCATCATTGGAAATCGACCAAAGAAGAGAAACCAAAGTGGCGGGAGCGGGCTTCAAGAGAGCTGGGATGAAGATGTGATAAGCACCGAAACGAACACCTTTGCGACGCAACACCGCGCGTTGATCTTGATCCAACTGACGCACATCTTCTGCAATATCACGACGGTCCACAGTGCCGAGGTTTTCGACCAAACGGAACGCGACACCCCGGGCGATGCCTTCAAGTTCTTCCCCAGCGTCTAAATCGACCAATGGTTTGATGATGGTTTCAATGTTGTGACCAACCCAACGTTCCAGACGTGCAGCAACTTTGTCGCGTGCAGGGCCAGTGAGTTGCTCATCAGCCAACAACAGAACTTTTGGTTTGAGAACGGAATCTCCCGCAACAACCCGCGCAACCGGCGCGCCCACCCAACGCATCGTGCCATCGCCATCGAGAACAATATCACCATTTGGAGCGGCACCGAGACGGTCAGACCTCGCCTCAATTTCACTTGCCAGCGCTTTTTGCGCTGCTGTGCGCATGGCCTTGGCATCAGGTCCATCAGCGGATGTATCTGCAGTGAAGCGAAATCCAGAGAGTTCCCCCACGTGGTGTCCCTCAACCATAACGGTTCCGTCAGATGAAATTTCGGCCTCTAGCATAGTATTTTCCCGTAGGCGCTTCATAAGCACCGATGTCCTGCGATCAACGAACCGTTTCGTCAAGCGTTCGTGTAGCGCATCTGACAATCGGTCTTCAATAGCCCTTGTTTCCTGTTGCCATCCTAGCGCGTCTTTGAGCCATTCTTTGCGATGCGAAACGTAAGTCCAGGTGCGGATGTGAGCGATGCGATTGGAAAGAGCATCAATGTCACCTTCGCAGATGTCTGTCTGCTTAACCTGATTGGCAAACCAGTTGTCGTCGATGAAACCATCGTCCGCCAAATCACGGTAAATTGTGCCCAGCATATCGGCGTGATTGGCTGGCGCAATTTTACGATAATCAGGAATTTGCGCCACCTGCCAAAGCTGCTCAACATCCGCTGGGTTTAACACCCGTTCACGAATATCCGCTTGGCCAGCCATTGCTGTGAGAGCCCGTTGGTCAATTGCCATTGGTGCCTTCACCAAAACAGGGTGCGTGTTTGGCCGCTCAAGACTTTCAATAAGCTCATTAATCGATCCAAACCGGAGGTCGCGATTGCGCCATTGCAACAATTTCTCTGGCGGGAACTCGTGAGTTTCCAACCGCGAGACCAGTTCATCTTCGAATGGATCCACATTTCCAGTCACACCAAAAGTACCATCATGAATGTGACGCCCCGCCCGTCCCGCAATCTGGGCAAATTCGGCAGGTTTCAATCGACGGGTTTGATACCCATCAAATTTTTGCTCTTGAGCAAACGCCACATGTTCCACATCGAGATTGAGACCCATTCCGATCGCGTCTGTCGCCACCAGAAAATCAACATCGCCAGATTGATAGAGTTCTACCTGTGCATTGCGCGTGCGTGGAGAAAGGGAACCAAGCACCACTGCAGCTGCGCCACGTTGACGGCGAATAAGTTCTGCAATCGCATAAACTTCATCAGCCGAAAATGCGACAATCGCTGAACGTCTTGGAAGGCGCGTGATTTTCTTCGATCCGGCATAAACCAACTGGCTCATACGCGGGCGGGTCACAATATTAATACCCGGCAACAGCTGCTCAAGCGCCGGACGCAACGTAGCAGCACCTAGCAACATGGTTTCGTGCGATCCACGTAGGTTCAACACCCGATCCGTGAACACATGCCCACGGTCCAAATTGGCGGCCAATTGCACTTCATCAATTGCTAGAAAATGAACATCTGCGTCTGGCGGCATTGCTTCCACCGTGCACACACGAAACCGCGCACCTTTCGGCAGAATTTTCTCTTCACCTGTGATGAGTGCCACTTGGTCCGCGCCAACGCGCTCGACCACGCGTCCGTAGACCTCGCGCGCCAACAAACGCAAGGGCAGTCCAATCATCCCCGACGGCTGCGCTAGCATCCGCTCAATTGCCAGATGTGTCTTACCCGTATTGGTAGGCCCCAAAACCGCTGTCACACCGCGTCCTGAGCGGACATTTCCAGCTGGTGCCATTTTGTTGCGTGGCACTTCATCAAGTTCAGGGTGGGAATTGCGGTTCATAAGAAATTGCTGGCACTGCTTGTTTGAATTCACTTAGCAGATTGCCAGCCCAATAGCTTCTCAAATGCACCATTCAAGTGAACTTTTTCAGAGGCTTTTTCTACGTCTATGATGATTTGAAAGTGTAAGCCTTGCCTGATGCGGTGCCACGACGCGTTTTCACTTTGAAACTGAACAAAGCATAGACGTTTGTTTGACCTACCCGCGCCAGAGAAATCTCCAGCTCACGATTGGCCTTCATAAATTTTGTAGATTTTCCACCCATTCGCATTCCGGCAATGGGTTGGTATCTGATTGCACAAGTGAACACCTCGCCTTTGAAACCATCAGCTGAACGAACGGCCTTTGATTTATAGCTGAACTTCAAATTCATGCGGTTCTTGCCATCAAAAATAGGCAAGGTTCGATTGCAGATGCTGCGACCATTTCCAGCTTGTCCAGAAGCAACAGGAAAGACCAATGCACTGATCGGGTCGATCACTTTTTTAAAGTGGCTGTCCTGCAGCTTCACCGCACCCTTTTTGTATTTCACTTTTGGCTTGGCAGATCGGTCAACAACGTCACCATTGGAAAAACCGATTTTGATAAACCCGCTTTTCTTTTGCTGGCGATAATTTATTTTTTGCGAACGAGGGACTGGCTTTCCATTGATCAGCGATCCACTGGCAGAAAACTGCGCCTTCGTATTTGCCACGATCGCCACAACTGCATTGGTTTGCATTGAGCCAACCAAACTATATTTGGTGTCATCCACCCGCAGCGAGTTCTTCATTTTTCCGACACTCAAACCCAAATATTTGATTGTGTATTTGGCTTGCAAACGTGTTTCAGCAGCCTGAACCGCTGTTACGTTTACAGCGCCAACAGAAAGAGCGAGCACAAAAAGGTATGGCTTAGATATCGTTGTCATAAATGGGTCCTTCAAAATGGACTGTCATAGTCATTCATTCCAAATGAACAGATGCTGAACAGAACACTCTTCTAAAACATTGAAAATGGGGCAGAAATAGGAATGATCTCGAACGAAATCATCTGAACAAAACCACATCAGCAAACCTCGGAGGTTATTCGGGCTGTAAGCGTCCTTTGTAAGACACGATCAAACCGACAAAAGGAACTGCGATTTCGACGTCAAAACAGAAGTCGCCATCTTTTTGGGTTTCAAAACTGCGTCCCGCAGGCAAAAGAAAACCTGGAAGAGGTATGCCCAACAAGGACCAGCGTCTTGGAATGAGAAACAATCGATCTTTTTCAATCACCAACGCCAAAGCTACGGTAATCAATCCAAATCGTTCATCCAGCAAATACTGACTTCGGCCTGTGCCAGCGCTCTGAAATGACGAAAACGTCTTTCCATCAAAGTCGCGGGTCCAGAGTTCTCCCCCATTCTGACACGCCATTTCCACACGCACTGGAATTGATGAGGCTGACTTTGGAAATCCGATGACTTTCGCAATCCCTCGTGCGAGTAGTCCTGTGCCTTGTGTTGTTTCTGCAACGCCTGCCCACCGTCGTGTTTGAACACTATCGTGGATTGACTGTACTTTGTCTGGCAAGTTTTCAAAAGCCGGGCCCAAAATTTGTCGATAGAGCGGTTGATCTTTGCCCTCCTCGTCCCGAAAGCCAGTGCAAATGGCGCGCCTTTGAAACGCTGGCTCATAGTCCTCTAATTTCAACTCACCAGCGCCTGCGCCAGAGGGTGGATTTACGCCAACAACACATTTTCGAACAATAGCTTCCGCGGCCATGGATGGAATATAAGGACCTGTGTCTGCCTCGGCCAGTAAATGCCATGTGCGAACCACCTGTCGCTTGTCATGAATACCTCTAGCTTCCAAAAACATGCCACCACGGTGTTCGCCAAACTTTGAGAGGTTCAGCATTTTGTGGAACACACCGGCCAATCCCATAAGAGACGGGAGACGCAGTGGGCCTCTGAGTTTTGCATAAAGATTCAATCCGCGGTGCAAAAATTCGGGCAGCGGACCAGCACCCATCCATATATCTTCAAGACTTTCAAATTTGACTGGATTGGTCTGCAGGTCCGGCACATCCACCAGTGAAAAATGCCGGTTGTGCATGGGCAGTTTCCCGGGGACCGCAATTGTGTACCGCATGGTTTCAGCCAGCGCTGTTGCAGTGGTTTGATGGCCACTCCGCTGCAGTTTTATTTCCTTGCCTGCATAGCTCAAAATTGCACGCATGACATTCAATCCGATACCGGCATGAGGCGATGGGGCGACCCCACCTCGCACCGAAACCACTTCCATATCTTTCGACATTTCCTGCAACACTGCGCTGCTGAGAACCGGATAACTGCTCACACCCGACAAAATGAACACACCAGCTGCTTTGGCCGCGTCATCAAACTTTGATACACCAAACACGAAATCGGCTGCGTCGGCTAAATCGAGATAATTCACGCGCGATGCAATGCAACTATCAATCACGCTATATCTGTTGTCCCCATAGTCTTGAAATGGGCCCGAGGCATCAACAACGATATCAGGCATTTCACGCTTCAACGTTAAGCCAATATCTTTGCGGTCAAGCTGCAAAGGAATGACCTTCGTTTTGCCTTTAAATGCGTCACAAAACGCCTTTGCCCGTTCTGCACTGCGTCCACAAATCAGCAGTTCAAGCGTCTCAATATCAGACAGCATTTCAGCAAGGCGTCCGCCGAAGGTGCCGTACCCGCCTAAAATCAAAACCTTCATTTCAACAGTCTCTTTTGCACTTCAGGATCAGGCAAAGAACACATATCAGCTGTACCAAACAACTTGTATCGGTTGCGAGCGATTGCCTTGTAGAGAAAATCCTGAAAAAATTTGGGCAGAATGCGCAGAACGCTGAGCACTTTATATACACCGCCCAAACGCTTTCCAGACCGCATCAAAGCGTCAAGCGATGAATACGCAACGCCATCTTCCAGATACAGCCATGACGTGGGATCTGCAGGATCCATTCCATAATGGGTCAACAACGCACTTCCAACAGGAGACTGAACGGGAATAATTGTGAATTCTTCGCGGGAGTCATGGCGTGCAATCCAATTCGCACCTCGCGCGCAAAGAGCGCAGTGCGCATCCATCACTGTAAACACTTCAGCACCTTTGAATTCAGGAACTTTTTTGTCTTTAAGATAAGAATACGGGGCGCGGTTCGGCAGCATTTTTGCAACCTAGATCAATTTTGAGAACTCACATATGGTACATAGTGTCCAAATCGCAGTTTCCAATTGCGAACAACGCATGAAACCAACTCATATTTGCGCAACAGAAATGCGCGAAAACTCTTGACGAATTTGCATTGTCCTCTTATGAAACCGCAACTTTTCCGTTGTTGGTGAAGACTTGTCGACCGTTCGCAATCGTGTGACGGAGCAACAAGGCCTGTTTCCGGCCACATCAACACGCATTAATTAAAGGTACGAACCATGTCTCGTGTTTGTGAACTAAGCGGTAAATCCGTCATGACTGGTAACAATGTGAGCCACGCGAACAACAGAACGCGTCGCCGCTTTTTGCCAAACCTCGTGAACGTTACGTTGATGAGTGAAGCTTTGAACCAGCGCATCCGCTTGCGTGTATCCGCATCTGCATTGCGCACTGTTGAGCATCGCGGTGGATTGGATGCGTTTTTGATGAAAGAGAAAGTAGGCAACCTTTCTCCGAAAGCTGCGATCATTCGCCGTCAGGTCTCTAAAAAGTTAGCTGAAAACGCTGCTGCGTAAACAGCTTTTCAAGACTTGAATTCTGAAGGGCGGCTCAAACCGCCCTTTTATTTTGCGCATTTGCGCAACGACCCTTCGCGGCAGCGCATCTAAAATTGAACGGGAGCCTCCCCATGCAAAACTCGGCCATGAACTCTTCTACAAATTCGTCCTCCACCATGACCACTCTCGGCCTTGTGGCAGCGATGGTTTATGTTGTCGTTCTGTCAAACGTATTGGTCCAATATCCGCTGAACGCGGAAATTGGCGGCGTGCAAATGAAAGACCTGCTCACATTGGGCGCTTTCACTTACCCGCTGGCATTTTTTGTCACAGATGCCACAAACCGACATTTTGGCCCAAATAAAGCGCGTTTGGTTGTTCTAGCTGGTTTTGCAATTGCTGTTATTTGGAGCATTTGGTTGGCAACGCCTCGCATCGCGATTGCTTCCGGCAGCGCATTTTTGATCGCGCAGTTGCTCGATGTATCTGTGTTCAACCGTTTGCGCCAAACAGCTTGGTGGCTGGCACCACTGGTATCCAGCGTTATCGGCTCAATCATCGACACCATTTTGTTTTTCGGCATCGCCTTTGCGCCAGTGTTCAACGCTCTTGATTTTGGCAGCGATGATGGATCCCTTGGCTTCGGAGTTCCATTTCTCGGTGTAGGAGCAGAAGTTCCACTTTGGGTCTCCCTAGCTATGGGTGACTTCATCGTGAAAATTCTAATCAGCTTGGCAATGTTGCTGCCTTACGCAGTGGTCGCTAAGCGTCCAACAATCGCAACCGCCTAAATGTTGTGCGACGGGTTCTAGGTCTCGTCTGACTTTCCACGACCAAAGTTCGGTTCATCGGTTTCCTGACCCGCCTCAATAATGCCGCGACGGATTGCACGCGTTTTGGTGAAATGCTCTTGCAGCAAATCTCCATCACCCCAACGCACAGCCTTTTGCAAAGCGGAAAGATCTTCTGAAAACCGTCCGAGCATTTCCAGCACAGCATCTTTGTTGTGCAAAAAAACATCGCGCCACATCACCGGGTCAGACGCGGCAATTCGTGTGAAATCGCGAAAACCGGAAGCCGAAAACTTGATCACTTCAGATTGAGATACTTCTTCAAGGTC
>CALHHQ010000319.1 GCA_938030645.1 uncultured Rhizobiaceae group bacterium | reverse complement strand
GATCGATAATCTTGAATCCTATTACGGTCCTATTCAGGCGATCCGTGGTGTTTCTCTGGAAGTTCGCAGAGGTCAAATTGTAACTGTGTTGGGTGCAAATGGTGCTGGCAAAACCACGCTTTTGAAAACCATTTCTGGTGTTATGGACCCTGAAAAAGGAACCGTGAAACTAGAGGGAGCTGAAATTCAAGGCGCTGAACCCGACAAGATCGTGAACCGTGGTTTGGTGCATGTGCCTGAAGGGCGTGAGATTTTCCCCCTGCTCTCCGTGGCTGAAAATATTTCGATGGGTGCTTACACCCGCAATGACAAAGCTGAAATCGCCCACGATGTTGAACTGGTTTATTCGTATTTCCCCATATTGAAAGAGCGCATGACCCAAGCTGCAGGCACGCTTTCTGGCGGGCAGCAGCAAATGCTGGCGATCGGGCGTGGCCTGATGGCACGACCACGAATTATGCTTTTGGACGAGCCAAGCTTGGGTCTTTCTCCACTGCTAACCGAAGAAATTTTCGACATCATCAGCCGTTTGAACAGCGAACAAAAAGTGACCATGATGTTGGTGGAACAAAACGCTGCCGTTGCTTTGGGTGTTGCCACTTATGGATACGTGATGGAACTTGGCCGTATTGTTATGGCTGATGACGCCTCAATACTAGCAGCGTCAAAAGACGTTCAGGAATTTTATCTGGGCATCACGGAAGAAGAAAACCAACGTGGGCAACGTCGTTGGAAACAGCGCAAGACTTGGCGCTAATTTTGGCCGTAAAGTGGACGTTAAACTGACGCAGCAAGGGAGTATCTCGAATGGACGCCATTGTAGACAAAACCCCTAATATGCCGCCACAACGCGAAGTTGCGGGCATGATGATAAACGCTGATCTGAAAGAAGGTCCGTTCTTCATCGATGGTTTCGACACGCTGCCAAAACTCTTTGAATCCCGCTGCAAAGAATTGGGTGACCGCACGGCCCACCGTGAAAAAGACTATGGCATCTGGCTGTCATTCTCGTGGGGTGAATTCTGGACCCACGCAAAGCTCATTGGTCTTGGCCTTGTCTCGCTTGGCCTCAAACGCGGCGAAGTGGTTTCCATTTTGTCCGAAGACAACAAAGAATGGATCTATATCGATATTGGCGTTCAATGCGTTGGAGGTATCGGATCCGGTATCTACACGACAGACTCTGCCAAACAATTGGATTATCTGGTCAACGATTCCGACAGCCGCTTCCTCTTCATCGAAAACGATGAACAGTTGGACAAATATCTGGAAGTGAAAGACAAGATGAAAGGCCTGACCAAGGCCATTGTTTTGGACCGTGACGGATTGCATGATTTTGAAGATGACAGTGTTATTTTCCTCGATGAACTCTATGCGCTTGGCCGTGAGTACGAAAAGTCCAACGCCGGTTTCTTTGAAGCCGAAATTGCAAAATCACAGCCTGATGATACCTGCATACTGGTCTACACATCTGGCACAACGGGCATGCCGAAAGGCGCGATGATCAGCCATAGCAACATGATGTATTCGCTGAGCTCTGGTTTGGAAAATGCGCCAATCTATCCAACCGATGAACAGATTTGCTTTTTGCCACTGTGCCATATTCTCGAGCGTTTGTTTTCTGGCTTTGGGCCAATTGCCTCCAAAGCGACATTGAACTTTGCCGAAAGTCCTGAGACGGTTTTCGACAATCTGCAAGAAGTGAGTCCTCATACATTTGTTGCCGTGCCGCGCCTTTGGGAAAAAATCTATTCGCGCGTTGCTATTTTGGTGGCAGATGCCACGCCAACCCAAAAATGGGCCTTCAGCAAAGCCCTCGCCGTCGGTGAGAAAAAGGGCACGCTGGAACTTGAAGGCGAACCGGTGCCGACAAGCACTGCACTGGCTTATAAATTTTGGGACATGATGGTGCTTCGCAATTTGCGCCGGATGTTGGGCATGGACCGTTTGCGCCGCGGTGGCACAGGTGCTGCTCCTATTTCGCCCGAGCTTCTTGCATGGTTCCGAGGCATTGGTGTGCCCGTGCTGGAAGGCTATGGCATGACAGAAAGTGCTGGTGTGATTTCCATCAACAGCTTCACTGAAAACAAAGTGGGCTCAGTTGGTGTTCCTGTTCCCGGTGCGGAAGTGCGCATCGCTGCAGACGGTGAGATTCAATATCGCGCGGGCAACGTGTTCCAAGGTTATTTGAACAAGCCAGACAAAACAGCGGAAACCATCACAGACGACGGTTGGTTGAAAACGGGCGACGTGGGTTACATGGACAATCAAGGGTTCCTGTCAATCACAGGACGTTTGAAAGACATTATCATCACGGCTGGTGGCAAGAACATCACGCCTGCGGAAATTGAAAACCGTTTGAAGTTCTCGCCTTATATTTCCGATGCTGTGATCATTGGTGACAAGCGCAAATATCTCACATGTCTGGTCATGATCGACCAAGAAAATGTTGAAAAATTTGCGCAAGACCGCAGAATACCGTTCAATAACTTCGCATCACTTTGCGCCGCGAAAGAGGTTCAAGATTTGATCCGCGAAGTGGTGAATGAAGTTAACAAAGACTTTGCGCGGGTTGAGCAGATCAAAGACTTCCGTTTGATTGACATTCTGCTCACCGCTGAAGACGACGAATTGACCCCCACAATGAAGCTGAAACGCAGTTTTGTGGAAACCAAACACGAGGCACTCATTGCCGATATGTACTGACGACGAAGACACATTTTTCATGTTCCAAGGGAGGAAACACGTATGAAAATTCTCAAAAAACTGGCTCTGGCCACAGCAGTAAGCGCAATGGCTCTCACCAGCGCGCAAGCACAACAAGGTGTAACCGATACAGAAATTCTGATCGGTTCCAACAACGACCTTTCCGGCATTTTCGCCGCGTTTGGTGGGCCTTCTTCCAAAGCGGCACAGCTTGTATTTGATGAAGTCAACAAAAACGGTGGCATTCACGGTCGTCAAATTCGCTTCATCGTAGAAGATCATGGCTACCAAATGCCAAAAGCCATTGCTGGCATGAATAAGCTGATCAATGGTGACAAAGTGTTTGCCATGCTGTTGTCATTGGGTACGCCTATGAACATTGCAGCTATGAAATTGCAGGATGCAAAAGGCATTCCAAACGTTTCTCCGTTGTCAGCAGCACGCCAAATGGCGGAGCCTTTCCATCCACTGCATTATGCAGGAACAGCCTCTTACTACGCACAGATCAAAGCTGGCGTGCCGTATCTTGCTAAGGAAAAAGGTGCGTCGAAAATCTGCGCTATGTATCTGCCAACCGATTTCGGCAAAGAAATTCAAGCTGGTGCGGTTGATGCTGCAAAAGAAATGGACGGTTTGGAATTTGTAACTGAAACCACTCACAAGCCGGACGATGCGGATTTTGTGGGTTCATTGCAAAAACTCAAGGGTGCCGGTTGTCAGGTTGTGGCCATGGCTCTTGGTGTGCGCCAAGCGATCACGGTTTCTGGCACAGCTAAGAAACTCGGCATCAATGACATGTATTTCATCAACTCATCCGCTGGGTTCCACTCCGTTATGGCGAAAGTGCCAGGTGGTGTGACAACAGGCATGTATGCGGCATCTGGTTGGGCAGACCTATTGGCCCGTATGGACAATGCTGAAGTGCAGAAATTCTTCAAAGAATACACAACAGCAACAGGTGAAAAACTGCCAGGTACTGGCGCTTTGTTGGGCCATTCAGCTGCTGTGACTATGGTGAAAGCCTTGGAAGCTGCAGGTAAAGACCTGAACAAAGACACGTTCCAAAAAGGCATGGAAAGCTTGAACTACAAAGATGAGGTTTCCGGCAACACCGTTGACTATTCAGCAACTGATCACCAAGGCGCGGATGAGATCATCATCTCTGTCATCGAAGGTGATAACTGGAAAGAGTTGACACGTATCTCCGAGTAAACTCGGAGCATACTTGACACCAATCAGGGGCGCTTTCGAGCGCCCCTTTTTTTAACTGAAATGAGCTTCCCACATGGTTTTCAAATCACAGTTGTTCAAATGCAATGGCCAAACCATCCATGCAAAAACCGCAGGTTCAGACGACGCACCCGTGATGTTGATGCTTCATGGCTTTCCTGAATATTGGAAGGCATGGGCAAATGTCGCAGAGCACCTTGCTGACACATATCGTGTCGTTCTTCCCGACCAGCGTGGCTTCAACCTGTCATCTCAACCGCAAGAAAGGGAAGCTTATGAAACCAAACATCTGGTGGCAGATATGCTGTCGCTAAGTGATCAGATCTCACCAAATGCACCGATCATATTATGCGGTCACGACTGGGGTGCATCGGTCTCCTACGCGTTTGCAATGCGCCACAGTGATCGCGTTTCCAAGCTCATTATCGCCAATGGCGTTCATCCCATGTGCTTTCAGAAATCGCTTCTGGCAGGCGGACCTCAGACTGATGCCAGCCAATATATGAATGTGCTGCGCGCCGAAGGCAGTGAGGAACAACTTGCGCGTGACAATTTCCGCCCCCTACTCAATATGTTTGAAAAATTCTCCGCAGCCCCATGGCTCACGGAAGACGTAAAAGATGAGTACCGATCAGCTTGGGCGCAAAATAATGCATTGTCTGCCATGCTGAACTGGTATCGCGGTTCGCCAATGGTTGTGCCTGAAACAGGAGCGCCGCCACAGCCGTTCCCAATCACACCTGAGATGGAAGAAAAATATCGCATTTCAATGCCGCATTTGCTTTTGTGGGGTCAGCAAGATGTGGCGCTGTTGTTTGAAGCACGCGAAGACCTTCCCAAATTCTGCAACGACCTCACAGTCAAAGAAACACCCGATGCAAGCCATTGGATTTTGCATGAAAAGCCGGAATGGGTGGCGAAAGAAATACATCAGTTTCTGGCGGCGAGTTGAGTTTTCTCACACCGCAAATCCATCTTCGAGCTGGTGTGCCATATGCCACATTCGACAAATCCATTCCTTGATATTTAGACAGCAACAAATGGTGTGGGGACACGCCATAAATGCAGATCAGCACCGCTGATGTCTAAAAGGAATGTCTGCAATGGAAACGCTCACACTTTTGCAAATATGCGGATTGGCCGGTGTGGCCGGATATATCGGAAGCTTTGTGGCTGTTCAGTTTCAGCTTTTGCGTGGCGACAGTTGCGCCTTTAGCGTTTTGAACATCTTGTCGGCATCACTCGTATTGATCAGCCTGACCGAGCATTTCAACTTGGCATCAGCCATCATTCAGATCAGTTGGATTGTCATTGGTGTATCGGGCCTACTGTTCCGTCTTGTGCGAAGACAACGGACAAACGATAAATTGGCAGACTATATCTGACGACCGCAACGCCCTATTTGATGCCCGCGTCAGCAAAGAACGCTTTGATGATTTCCACCAAAATTTCCGGCTGTTCCACACACGGAATATGTCCCGCATTCTTGATCACTTCATAGCGCGAGTCTGGGATCATTTTCGCAGTTTCAACTACGAGCGAAGGTGGAGTTGAACCATCTTCTTCGCCGACAATACAAATGGTGGGCACTTTGGTTTGAGGGGCTGCGCCGCGTAGGTCTGCCTCACGAATAGCAATCATCGTGCCGATGAAGCCATCCACTGGCATGCGCAAAAACATGTTCTTGATACCTTCCAGCGTGTCTGGTTGTTCTGCATGAAAGGCCGGTGTGAACCAGCGCTTCATATTGCCATCTACAATGCCGGCCAGCCCATGTTCACGAACAATCTCGATACGCTCATTCCACATATCGTCATTGCCAATCTTTGCCGCCGTGTCGCACAAGATCAT
>CALHHQ010000318.1 GCA_938030645.1 uncultured Rhizobiaceae group bacterium | reverse complement strand
TCGTTCTTGCAGTATTCTTTCCAACCTTTGGCAGCCAGGTTGGCGATGCGGCGGATCCAGTTTGGATCAAGTTCCGCGCCACGATATTCTTCCAAGAAGTTTTCGCGGGTTACGCCATATTTCTCGGCCAGACGCATCAGGCGACCTTCCGAGGATACAAGGCGTTTGTTGATGTCATAAAGCTGCTCAACCAACGCTTCGATGCGGTTGGTGTTCAACTCCAGGGACTTCACAGACTCAATAATTTCTTCTTTGAGCTGACGCGCACGGCGTTCTTGGCTTGGTGACAGTTTGTCATTGGTCATACGTTTCTCAACGTATTGATCTTGCAATCGGCGCAGCTTTTTGTAGTTGCCAGCAATCGCATCAAAGACTTCCAGAACTTTCGGCTTTAGTTCCGCTTCCATCGCTGCCAAAGACAATGCAGCTTCATCGTCTTCATCATCATCGTCGTCGTCGTTGGAATCTTCAGCGGGCTGTTCTTCACCCGGCATTGGTCCCTTTAAGGCTTCCGCAGCTTCATCAGGGTCTTTGCCTTCTGCAATCGCTTTCTTACGGGCCAAAGCTTCAGGTGAATGTTCACCACCCGAACCTTGACGTACGGCTTCTGCAACAGAGGCCGGAGCGTTCGGGTTCACCGGAACATTTTGTTTGGCATCTGGGCCAGCATAGGTGGCTTCAAGGTCGATAATGTCGCGCAGAAGAATGTTTTCTTCCAGCAATTCATCGCGCCAAATAATAATCGCTTGGAACGTCAACGGGCTTTCGCACAGCCCGGCAATCATGGTTTCGCGGCCAGCTTCAATACGTTTGGCAATCGCGATCTCGCCTTCGCGAGACAACAGTTCCACAGAACCCATCTCACGCAAATACATGCGAACCGGGTCATCGGTACGGTCGGTTGGTTCTTTCTTGGCAACAGTTGCAACGGCTTTTTTGCCAGCTTCAACTATTTCTGTTGACCCCTCTTCCGCCGTGTCTTCCGCTTCTTCTTCTTCAACAACATTGATGCCCATTTCAGACAGCATCGACATTGTGTCTTCGATCTGGTCTGGGCTCACCTCGTCAGAAGGCATCACAGAATTGAGCGCATCAACAGTCACATAGCCGCGCTTCTTTGCAGCTTTGATCATTTTCTTGACGGCGTCATTGTTCAGATCAAGCAATGGGCGATCGGCAGCCTGTTCGGCGGGATCAGCAGGTTTTGCTTTTTTTGCAGCGGCTTTAGCCATTTAAAATCATTCTCCAGCAATTGGCGTCGTTTCATGAAACGACCCATGCGTTTGGATTGACCGAAACTTTTTTGAAAAATATTTTCAAAAAGAAACGAATCAGCCAACAAAAATATCGCGGGGACGATAACCCCCACGGTGTTAATTCCTGATTAACCCTGTCGTGGTGTGCAACCTTCGGATCTCATGCCCGCAAAATGACAGTGGCTTAATCAGCATATGGCGCACTAAGCACCTATATTTCAAGTCTTTATTCGAAAATTCGGCAATTTTTACCGACTTTCTATAAGTCAGAACCCGCTGACAGGTCGTCCTGATGAGACACCAAAACCTTCAATCAGCGCTTCCGTGCCCTCTTCTTTTTGTTTTTCCAACAACACAGCATTCAATCTTTGAAAACTGTTCTCATCACCCAATTCATTGAAAGCACGTTCAGCAGCTTTCAGTTCAATATTTAGGGCATGAGATCGCATATGCAAGGAGTGTGCCTGCAACCAACCGTCACGGGCATCTTCGAAGGCGGCTTCCGACATCGCCTGCCAAATTCTATTATATCTGACTTGGGCATCAAGTGCGGCAAGCGGTTCACCTAACCCCTGCGCCTCGATGGAACGCCGTACATTTTCTGGACTTGGTTGATCTCCTGTTTCGCCAGCGGAGGCGAACACATTCAGCAACGCACGGTGCAATTGTAGCAGGCTTGGATGCTCAATCTTGAGTGCAGAAAATTCATCAAAGTGCTGAATCCCAATGGCGGGATGGTTGAGCACTCCCACAACCAATGTTGTTTCGCGAAGTGGTGGAAGGTTGGTGCGTTTCTTCACCAGTGCCGAATTCATCAGACTGTCGGAAACGGCCAAACGTTTTTGCGATCCATCACCGCGGCCACGTCCAGCTGCCTGCCCACCCCGTGAATTGCCAAAGTCGTTGTCTTTTTTCTTCTGTCCAGTTCCGAAAAACGCTTGCAGGCGATCTCGCATATCTTGTTGGTAATGGCGTTTCACATTGTCATCACCAATGCGGCTGATCACGCCGAAAATTTCGCGCTCAAGATCAGCACGACGTTCAGGTGTGTCAAACGTCCGACCACCAGTCTCACGCACCCAAAGCATGTCTGCCAGTGGGCGCGCACTGTCGATAACGTCCTTGAAGGCTTCAGGACCCGAATTGTTCACAAGATCATCAGGGTCTTGACCATCAGGCAGCATTGCAAATCGCAAAGATCGTCCAGGCTTTAGTCCCGCTAGTGCAGTGTCAACACTTCGATACGCCGCGCGCATTCCAGCTTCGTCACCGTCAAAGCATAGCGACGGTTCTCCGCCAACGCGCCAAGCCAACTCCATTTGGTTTTCGGTCAGCGCTGTTCCCAAAGGCGCAACGGCATTGCCAAAACCAGCAGCTGCCAGCGCAATGACATCCATATAGCCTTCCGTGACGATTAAATTTCCATCACGACCCACAGCTTTTCGCGCCTTGGCATAGTTGTAGAGCACATTTGATTTGGAGAAGAGCTCGGTTTCCGGCGAATTCAAATATTTGGCTGGAACATCTGGCGACAGTGCGCGTCCACCAAAGGCAATCACACGTTCACGCGCATCCAGAATGGGGAACATGATACGATCACGAAATCGGTCATAGGAAACGGGAATATCTGGCCCAAAGACCACCATGCCACAGGCTTCGATTTGACTTTTCTCAACGCCCTTGGATCCAAGGAACTCTTTCAAAGCGCTTCGGCTTGATGGGGCATAGCCCATGCCAAATTCATTCTGTATTGCAGGAGGCAGTTTCCTGTCGCGCAAATAAGCGCGCGCCTTTGCGCCATCAGCGGTTTGCAATTGATCGCGAAAAAATTGCGCCGCCATATCCATCACATCAAACAGGGAAGCTTTGACCTTTTCCCGCTCTGCCATTTTAGGATCGAAAGCCGGCATTTGGACACCAGCCTCGTCGGCCAAACGTTCAACGGCTTCAGGGAAACTCAATCCATCCAACTCAGTTAAAAATCGGAAATGGTCGCCTGAAACACCACACCCAAAGCAGTGGTAACGGCCCTTCTGGTTTTCGCAGTGGAAGCTTGGAGATTTCTCTCCATGGAAAGGGCAGCATGCCCAGAAATCACCCTTCGACTGATTGCTTTTCTTCCTGTCAAACGTCACGCGTCTTCCAACGATATCCGCAATAGGAATTCTGTCGCGAATATCCTGCAAGAATGACGGGCTGAAACGCATGGTTTTTAAGAGGCTCCGGTGAAGTCTTTATATAGGATCGTTCGCCAGATCATGCGAGTCCACAAAAAGGCAATGCCCGTGATTCACAGCCTATTTTTGTTTCAGGAAAACTGAGCAATAATGCTTCGTGATGGATCATAAGGCTTTTGCTTCACAAATTCCGCCAATTCCGTTTCTATGGACCGTGATACAGGTAAGTGACGACCGTCAGGCATAATAACTTTGGTGTTACGGCCGTCCTTTTGAATTTTGAAAACACCCGGGCGTGACACCCATGCAGATCGATGGATTTGCAAACTGTTGTCATCATCGCAAAATTCAATTGCATCGCCGAGACGCATAAGCAGCAATTCATTGCCTTTATCAGTCACAACATCCACATAATGGTCTTGCGCAACCATAGCTAAAATGACGCCTTTGTTTTGTGCTGATAGTTTTTGCTGCACAATGCAGTTGATGGGGTCTGCCCAAATAGGAACATTGGAAGATGCGCTCTGCTCACTTCCGGCCGTTTGCTCTCTCCCAAAACCGTTCAAACCAGTCAGCGATATCACAACATAGGTGATTGCCCCGACCAAAGGGGCTGCCAACAGTAAGTTTTGCACTCCGCTGCTGATGCTCAATTCACGGCTCGTTTGCCAAATCAACAAAGCGGCAAACACAGGCCCGATGATTAAATTGGCAGTGCCGCTTGAGATCAGAAAACTGACAAATCTCGAAAGGCCCAGACTTTCAAAATAATATCTCAAAGGAGGGATAAGCAACAACCCGAGCGCCCAGCAAACCACATGAGCCGCCGTCCAAAACCCCAACCGATGCAAAAGTTGCATACGGTCGTATGTGCCGAATGGCCCAATCGCAGCGCTGCAAATCACGACAATCACAAACACCAAATAAAAATTGCGGCTGGATAGAACCTCAACCCATCGGCGAAGCGTGAGTTGTAAAAGCGTACCGTTCACGAACTTTTGCCTCCGCCTGCGAATAACACCTTGTTTGCAGTTTCAATCACTTACAATGGTGCGTCAAGCTGTCTGCAGGACAGCGATGACCAGTGATTTTCCCTCAGAATCCACTGGTGGGCTGGGAAACCGGTCCGGGGTCTGTGAACGATAGCGGCCTGCTCAAACAGGTCGGGGCACAAACTATCCTTTGCAGACCCCTCTTTCTTCAGCAGATCAATTGAGTTCAACTCCGTCTCAAAAGTTGCGTCGCGTTGTAACCATCTTTAATGTCGGCACAATAATTAGGTTCACGAGCAAGTTGCTGAGTGGAAGAGCAAGGATAAATGAGATGCGTTGGCGTGGTCGTCGTGAAAGTTCAAACATAGAAGACGTGCGCAGCCAAAGTGGCGGTCGAAGCCGTCGAGGCGGGTTTCGCATTCCAGGAGGACTTGGGCGTGGACGTACTGGCAACACCGGACGACGGGTGAGCAGGTCATCTGGCGGCGGTTTCGGAACGATCATCATTTTGGTGATCGCATTTTTTGCCCTACGCGCTTGTGGCATCAATCCGCTGGATATGTTGGCAGGTGGTGGCGGTGGCAATCTCGCTCCTCAAACCCAGACAACCGAGCGATCACTGAACCCACTTGATCCAGCAAACCGTCGAACCACCCGCACTTCGACACAAAACAACGGACGTGTGTCTACAAACGATGAAATAAAACAATTCGTCGGGGTTGTTTTAGCTGAAACAGAAAACGTGTGGAATGGCATCTTCCAGCAGGAAGGACAGCGTTACCCTGAACCCAAATTGGTAATGTTTTCGGACGCAATCCGCTCTGCATGCGGTCAAGCCAGTTCAGCAACAGGTCCGTTTTACTGCCCTGGCGACAGCAAGGTTTATCTAGACACCAGCTTCTTCCAAACACTGGAACGCCAGTTTGGTGTTCACGGCGACTTTGCAAAGGCTTATGTGATCGCTCACGAGGTTGGTCACCATGTGCAGAACGTGATCGGCGTGTTGCCGAAATTCAATCAAATGCGCCGCTCCATGAGCCAAATAGACGCTAACAAAATGTCTGTGCGCGTTGAGTTGCAAGCCGATTGTTTTGCAGGCATCTGGGCCTATTACACAAACCAAAAAGGCTTGCTTGAAACGGGCGATCTTGAAGAAGCGTTAAACGCTGCCATGCAAATTGGTGATGATGCCATTCAAAAACGCACCCAAGGATATGTGCGTCCAGAAAGCTTCAATCACGGAACATCTGAACAGCGTCAGGAATGGTTCTATCGCGGTTACAAAAGCGGCAAGCTCTCTCAATGCGACACACGAGTGTTTGGTTAGGGAACCTTCGTTTGGCGGAGAATTCAGCGCTCCGCCAACAATTCCTCGCCTTTGGCTTCTTTGATCAGGTTGACAAAACGGCGGAACAAATAGTGACTGTCCTGCGGCCCCGGTGAAGCTTCCGGGTGATGCTGCACAGAAAACACTGGTTTTCCTGAAACGCGAAGTCCGCAATTGGTGCCATCGAACAGACTCACATGGGTCTCTTCAACACCTTCTGGCAAAGTCTCGCCATCGACCGCAAAACCGTGGTTCATCGAAACAATTTCCACTTTGCCCGTTGTATGATCTTTCACAGGGTGGTTTGCACCATGGTGCCCTTGGTGCATCTTCATCGTTTTGCCGCCAAGCGCCAAAGCCAACATTTGGTGACCGAGGCAAATGCCAAACACCGGCACACCGCTGTCAACGAGGGCCTGGATCTCCGGCACCGAATATTCACCAGTGGCAGCCGGATCGCCTGGACCGTTGGATAGGAATACACCGTCGGGTCTCATCTTCAGAATATCGGATGCTTTGGCAGTGGCTGGAACAACAGTCACTTTGCAATCAAGGCCAGAAAACAGGCGCAGAATATTCCGTTTCACACCAAAATCCATCGCCACCACGTGATAGGTTTTGTCTTTGGTTTCACCGTAACCTTCATCCCAAACCCAGCTGCTTTCACTCCACTCGTTAGAAGAAGCAGACGTAACGCTTGGCACAAGGTCTTGGCCCTCAAGACCTCCCCATGCAGCTGCACGTTTTTTCAAATCATCCAGATCGAATTTTCCGTCGGGGCTGTGGGCAATCACGCCGTTTGCCAGACCCGTTTCACGGATGTGCGCGGTCAGTGCGCGCGTGTCGATATCGCACAGCGCGATAATGTTACGCTCTTTCAACCAAGCATCGAAGTGGCCACCAGAACGGTAGTTGGATGGATCTGTGATCGGTTGCTTGAAAATGGCGCCCACAACGCCAGCTGCGCGGCCCATATCGAGAGTTTCGATGTCTTCGCTGTTTGCGCCCACATTACCGATGTGCGGGAACGTGAATGTCACCACCTGCCCTGCATAAGACGGATCGGTTAGAATTTCTTGATAGCCTGTTATGGCCGTATTGAAGCAAACTTCCGCTTCAGCAGCGCCGGTCGCACCAGCGCCCGTGCCTTCGATAACGGTTCCATCTGCCAACACGAGAACTGCGGTCGGAATCGATTGGCTCCAAGCTTCGGGTTTTGAATTTTCTGGCATTTGCATAGGTCCAACTGATAGTGACGGCACTGCCGTTCTTGGTCCCGTATGACGCATGTCAGCCATGTACGTTGCGGGACGCGTGGCAGTTGACTGAGCGCTATATAGCACCCATTTACGTGGAACCAAGGGGGCAACTGAATAAGTATGTTGATACAATTCCGTTTTCCTACCAAGCGCAACATTTACATTATGTTGCGAAAATAAAAACAAATTATTTCAACGAGTTATCAATTTCACGAGACTTGCCTTGCTGTTTCAAGCACTGTATTGTCTGCCGCTGTAATTGCAGAACTTGCTTGATAATAGGAGCAAACCCAATGCGCGCACGTCTCACAGATGGCATGAAAGCCGCAATGAAAAGCGGAGAGAAACGCAAACTCTCCACTTTGCGTCTCATCAACGCCGCGATCAAAGACCGTGACATCAATGCCCGCGGCACTGGCAAAGACCGTGTCAGCGACGAAGAAATTCTGCAAATTCTGGCAAAAATGATCAAGCAACGCGAAGAGTCAGCGAAGATTTACGAAGAACAAAGCCGTCTTGATTTGGCCGAGCAAGAACGTGAAGAAATGGAAATCATTCGCGAATACCTGCCAAAGCAAATGGACGAAGCCGAAGTGCGCGATGCTTGCGCAAAAGTGGTAGCGGAAGTGAACGGCGAAAGCCTGCGCGACATGGGAAAATGCATGAACGCATTGAAAGAGAAATATCCAGGCAAACTCGATGTTGGCAAGGCCAGCGCCGTGGTCAAGGAACTTCTGGGCTAATCGGTTTCATCCGACGCTATAACAGTTTCGCCATTCTAAAATAGGCAATGTTTTTTTTGAAAAATCGTTCTCCGGACGCCTCAAACCCGAGGCGTTCGTAGAACGAACGTGCCTGTTCCCGCCCATCACACCAAAGCATGGAACAACCATCTGAACGCAATTGTTCCATAATATGCTTCAAAAGGTCGGAACCGATTCCCTGTCCCTGCAAGTTGGGAAGTGTTGCAAACTTACGCAGACGGGCGGTGTTGTCTAAATCAGGAAAAATGGATGCGACACTCACCAGTTCTTTATCAAGGATTACTCCAAAGTGATGTGCATCCTCGTCACCTTCGACCTTTGAGAATTCCTGGGGTTGATCGGGCCACAACACGGTTTGTCGAATCTGCAATGTCTGTTGAGCACCAATAGTGATAATCGTTCTTTCAGTCATCGCGTAAATTTTGGCTATTATCTTCAAGATCAATTTGTGCATTCAACACAATTACCAATTTGAGGAAAGAATGGACACGACGACGTAAAATCATCCATTAACCATAAGTTTACGTTGCGTTAACCTTTTGTTTACGGTATTCAACTCAAGCGCCTGTGTACGAGTGGTCGGAGTTTGGCAATGAACGAACTACAATTCGAAGATATTTTGCAATCAGTTTTGGCACTATGCCTGCTTTGCGCAGTCATCTTTTTCGGTTGGAACATCTAGCCAAAGAGTTCACATTGGCCGTGTAGATTCCAACGCATCCCACAAACCGACAAGCCGCTGACTGTAAACTTTCAAGATTGCGCGAACCGGTAGCGCCCACCCTTTTCGACAGAACGCTTGAATGCCGGGCGATTGTGAATCCAATCAACGAACGCTGATAGATTAGGAAGTTTCTCGCCTCGCCCCTGGGAAATTGCGACTTCTGCTGGAAAACTCATCATA
Source organism: uncultured Rhizobiaceae group bacterium (assembly GCA_938030645.1). Taxonomy (GTDB): domain Bacteria; phylum Pseudomonadota; class Alphaproteobacteria; order Rhizobiales; family Rhizobiaceae; genus Pseudahrensia. The sequence goes on along the minus strand of CALHHQ010000318.1, from coordinate 782 downwards.
ATGTCCGCAGCCGACAATTCATCCAGCACATAATGACCTGACGATCGCAACTGCGCTTCCATATATTCAAAGTGACTGTCCATCTGCTGCTGAATGCGCGGCTGTAGCGGTGCGGCAGCCTCTCCCAATCTGCTAGTGTAGAGTGCCAGCAATATCGGCGTCATGGCTGACCCTTCCGCAAAATGCATCAGTTCCAAGTGACTGAGATACGCATCACTGTTCACAGGCGGCACCATGTGAGCCGCGAAACGAGCGCAAATCGCTTCGACAATCGCCGCTGATTCCACAATCAAACGTCCATCTAGCTCAATCATCGGAGATTTCCCGAGTGGATGTACTTCCAGCAATTCGGGCGGTGCTAGATTGGTGATGGCATCGCGCTCGTAGTGTTTTATCTCGTAGTCGATCTCCAACTCTTCCAGCAGCCACAAAATGCGTTGCGAGCGGGAATTGTTGAGATGATGAACAGTGATCATCGACAGGCCTATATTTGCGCCACAAGGCTGAACTTCAAGCTGCTAGATGAGACGACCAATCAGATTCATTGTAAAGGGAGGTTATAGGAATTTCTAAATTTGCGTCTCGGTCTTCACCAGCGTCAGTCTCAAAATCTAAATTTTCAACATCGTTTCGTATAGAACTCGACATTTTCTCATTCAAATTTTTCCCCGTCTGAGCAATCTTAGACGGCTGAGGAAACAAACCATCGAACAATGGATTGGTCGCTTGGTGCAAACCGTAAACATTGGCATGCGCGCCAATAACACCATTGCTGATCAGCT
>CALHHQ010000317.1 GCA_938030645.1 uncultured Rhizobiaceae group bacterium | reverse complement strand
AAGCTTTCTTCTGTCACATCGGTGGGCCAGACTTTGGTCGTCAAAAATATATCTTCGCGGGGAACACCAGAAGCTTTAATACCCCGCCCCACAGCCTCTTCATTTTCATACATCACGGCAGTGTCGATATGCCGATACCCTGACTCCAAAGCTGCTTGGACGATATCGCTGCAATCATCGCCTCGCAATTGCCAAGTGCCCAATCCAAGGGCGGGAATGTTTGCTCCGTTGGCTTTAAGAATTTTCATATCGATATCCGTTTCGCGAGACGCTATTGCAGTGTTAATAGACGATATGGGTGCCCGTTGACGAGAACCAAATGAAAAGTGAGCCAATCAAAACTGGACGTGTCAGTATCATTGATACTGCGCGGGGCATCGCACTTGTGGCGATGACCATCTATCATTTCACGTGGGATCTTGAATTCTTCGGGTGGCTGTTGCCCGGCACAACTCTGCAATCAGGTTGGGTCTGGTTCGCGCGATGCATCGCGTCGAGTTTTATCTTTCTGGTGGGTGTGAGTTTGGTGTTGGCTCACAGTGACGGAATACGTTGGCGGTCTTTCTCCAAACGTTTAGCCATGGTCGCAGTCGCAGCCGCTGCAATTTCTATCGTGACATTAATTGCCGTTCCAGGCGGGTTTATCTTTTTCGGCATCCTTCACGGCATCGCATTGTTCAGTTTGTTGGGTGTATTTTTCGTGCGATTGCATTGGTGGGTTCCAGCATTTGTAGGCCTGCTGGTTCTTATCGTTGAAAACACATTTGCAGCTGAGATATTTTCATCTCCATTCTTGTGGTGGGTTGGTCTTGCGCCAAACGACCCACCTTCAAATGATTACGTGCCTTTGTTCCCATGGTTCGCAGCAGCACTATTCGGAATCGCCGCAGCAAAACTCGCGCTTCAGAAAGGCTGGTTTGCAAAACTGACAAAATGGAATGTGCCAGCATTTCTCGATAAACCATTGGGATTTATTGGAAGGCATTCCCTGGCCTACTATCTCATACATCAACCCATTTTAATGGGATTGATCTGGTGCTTCACAGCGGTGGCAGGGCCGCCTGATGCTACGCCCTCATTCATCGCCATGTGCGAACGCCAATGTGTGGTGAACAACGACAAGACCTATTGCACAATATATTGTGGTTGCGTTGCGGAAGGATTCAAGGATGGAAACGTTTTCCAGTCGTTTTTGGATGGCAAAGCCACTATTGAAAACAACGCGACTATTGGCTCAGTTATCAACCAATGCAGTGTTCAACGCGATTAACGCTATGATTCAAAATCAGGAACCGGATCAATATTGAAGACGTTCAATGGGATAAGTTTCGATTGAACTTTTGAAGCTTTTCTAAGTCTGGGCGTTTCGATGAAAATTTCATTGTCGAACCACGTCCAATCATCAGCCCATGTCCAGCAACCAGCTTGCTTGTAAACATCAGCCACTTGGTCAGCATACGCCTTGTTCACCGGCAACTGAATGGTGGCTGGATTCTCAGCACTGAAATAAGTCATCGCCAAGGACAAGGACCGTTCGGTGCAATAATTGCTCATCCAGAGTTTGAAGCCAATTTCTTCGCGCAATCGTTCCAGAACACGAAACACTTGCAAATGATCCTCATGTCCATACTCACCCCAAGGATTATGCGTGAACACATTCATATCTGCAGAAAGCTGTGATTTCAGATTTTCATAAAGCGCATGAAAATTGGACTTATAGTGCTCTAAAATCCCCAATTTTGGTGCATTGCTTTTCCCGGCAAGGCGTTTGATTTTTTGCTTCAAATCACGACGCTTGTGTTGCGAACCGAGATCCACGCCAAACTCCGTTAGCTTGGGCGATTTCCAGTTCGCCAATCCATAGGTAGCAGCTTCCGCCATCGCCAATGTTGAAACGCTCTTGTGCGGGAAATTTTCAACGACTTTACGACGCGCTTCCCCAATCGCGGGGTCAGGCCAATAGTCTTCAAACACCATCAGAACATGGTCCACGTCTTTCAAAATAGAACCAAACCAAAGCAATTCATCATCAGGGTGAGCCGCAATAATGATGGAATTTTTTAGAAATTCAGGGGCCGAAGTCACGCGACAGCCCCTTGTTTTTTCATGCGATGTAAAACCAACCGTTTGACCAAAGCGCCTTTCCATCCATTGGAAACGCAGAACATCGACATGGGCGTCGCTGTGGTTCCAAATTGATGTTTGAAACTTTCATCACCGATGGTGAAATCGAAATTGCTGCCGCCTCGCGACATCCAATCTTCAATCAACCAAGTGTACAATTGTAGTCCAGGTGAGTGACGACCTGCCTTATCATAGTCAGCGCCAATAAGAAGATAGAGAAACCGCCCGTTGTGGGTAAGGCCAAAAACAACGCCAACTGTGTCACCATCAGATGTCACTTTCCACGTTTCCGCGGCGTCAGTGTTGGCACCATCTGCCGCCACTTTGGCATAAAAGTTTTGGACCGTATCCGTTTGAATAGGATCGTTTTCGAAACGCCCTGCCCGCAACTTGGTCAATTCATCAATCGCTGCGGACACCTCCGTCGGGTCGGTCAATCGCGCCAGGTTCACATCGTGCTGTTTCTGCCAGCGCTTGCCCTTGCGTTTTATCTGTCCATTCAGCTTCGGATCAATGTTTGCAACGCGCCAATCATCGAAGGGCGGCACAAGATCAACACCATGGGCAGAAAATTCAAGTTTTAGAGCATCGACAGGAAACAAAACCTGCCAACAACCCACATGCTCTTCTCGCACAGGTTTGATCCGCAGAACATCATAATGCCCCAACGCAGCTTCAAACTGTTGGCGTAAGTTGCATTCACTTCCCAATTGCCTGCGCAGGTCTTTGTCGAGAACGGGAGCCGCGTAATCGCTCACTCCCAGATCTGCACTTTCTAAAAACCGCACACCCATTTTTTGACGAGAGATCATGGGAACCACACCGCGCAGTTCACCGTCCTTGCGAAAAGTCACAATGCATGGCGATGCGCCAAAACTCTGCGGCATCAGCTTGTAAAAATTGTCCAGCCAAGCCGGACATTGAAACGCACTTGCGCGTGCACGCGAGAACACGTCCGCATATTCACGCGCACTGAAATCAAAATCGTTTTCTAGTTTAATATCGAACATCACTTCACCCTTGAGAAAGTAATATCAAAGGAAAGTTTTCGACCCGTGAACGACCGTTGAAAAACGCAGCGATAGTTAATGATTTATCGATCAACTTCTTTGGAAATCAAGGGTCTGGTCGCAGCCTCGATTGAGCGTTATTGATTGTTTCAGAATAGGAGTGCTCAAATTGTCCGACATAAAAGCAAGTCCCAACAAATATCCGCTGCCACCTCTACTCACATTGGCGACGTTGATTGTGTGTTATCTTCTGGCCCAATATCTCCCGATTGGTTGGGAACCCGAAAAGGTAACGCCCTTTATGCGTGGTTCTGGCTACATCGTGATCGTGTTGGCCTTGCTAATAGATGTCTGGGCCATTGTGACGTTTCGCAGAAACAATGCCAATATGATGCCACACAAAGCTGCTTCCCAATTGCTTTTGACAGGTCCCTTTGCCTACTCGCGCAATCCAATCTATTTCGCAAACGTGCTTCTCACCGTCGGCTTTGCATACGCATTGGGAAGCAGATGGTTCCTGCTCGGCGCGCTTGTATTGTTTGTTCTGCTCAGCGAAATGGCCATCAAACGGGAAGAGAGGCATATGGAAGAGAACTTTGGCGATCATTGGCGCGACTATTGCAAAGCTGTGCGTCGTTGGATCTGATTGACGGGCAGAAAAATTACGGACATATTGAAGTTAAGGGGACTGCGCTTGCCCCGTGAGGCCAAGGCTTAAGTTGCGCATCCAAAACAGTCAAAGAATTGCAAGGATGCTTCATGCCGTCTCCAAACCAAATTACAGTTTCACAATTGTCACGTCTTATTGGCACCCCTGATTGCCCGATGATCATCGACGTTTGTATCGATGAAGATTTCAATGACGACCCAAGGTTAGTCCCCAGTGCTTTCAGGCACCCGTTTGCAAACATATTGGATCTCGCAGGTTCACTCGTCGGCAAACGTGTGATCGTAATTTGCCAGAAGGGCAAAAAATTGAGCGCTGGTGCTGCCGCTCTGTTGCGCACGCAAGGTGTCATTGCTGAATATCTAGAGGGCGGCAACTACGCATGGCGTGATGCGGAATTGCCATTTCTGCCAGCACCAGCATTGCCACCTAGACAACACAACGGCTCAATGCTGTTCGTTACACGCCATCGCCCAAAGATCGATCGTATAGCTTGCCCGTGGTTGATCCGTAGGTTTGTTGATCCAACGGCCCAGTTTATGTTTGTCGCCCCTGCAGAAGTTGAAGCTGTGGCTGAAAAATTCAATGCAACACCATTTGATGTCGAAGGCGTATTCTGGAGCCATCGTGACGAAAAATGCACATTCGACACCATGATCGAAGAATGGAACTTGCACAGCCCTGCCCTTTATAAAGTCGCTGAGATTGTCCGAGGGGCAGATACAAACCGTCATGATTTGTCACCAGAAGTCGCAGGATTGCTGGCCATGTCGGTCGGTCTGTCCCGAATGCACCGTGATGATCTGCAACAGTTGGATGCAGGCATGGTTATGTACGACGCGCTCTTTCGTTGGGCACGAGACGCCCAAGACGAAACCCATGATTGGCCCGCTTCAAAATGAGTCCTGAAAGTCCTTCGATTGCTGAGGCCACAAAGGTTTGGGCAAAGATTGGCGTGCTATCTTTTGGTGGCCCCGCCGCCCAGATTTCATTGATGCATCGTGAAGTTGTTGATGATCGCAAATGGTTGTCCGAACAGCAGTTTCTAAACGCCTTGTCGTTCTGCATGTTGCTGCCGGGGCCAGAAGCCATGCAACTGGCAACTTATGCGGGGTGGCGCATACACGGTACCATTGGAGGCCTGATCGCTGGGCTGCT
>CALHHQ010000316.1 GCA_938030645.1 uncultured Rhizobiaceae group bacterium | reverse complement strand
TGGTTGGGACGGAACCGAACCGGCAGATGTCACAAAGTCCAAACTGAAACAGCTGTTCGATGAGCAGGGCATCGAGATTGTTCTGGTGGGCACGGGTCGCGATCTTATTCCGCTCAGCAAATCTTTTCGCGATGCGTTGGCCCAAAAAGACATGAGAGCGGACCCAATGAGCACGGGCGCAGCCGCACGCACCTACAATGTGCTTTTAGCAGAAGGCCGAGCAGTTGCAGCGGTGTTGTTGGCTGTTGAGTAAAGGGCAGAACGCTATGGCCGAGAACGGTCACTTCGCAACTGATGATCTCGAATATTGCACGAACTTGGTGCGCGGAAATGCGCGCGATATATATCTAGCCGACCTTCTTTTGCCAGAAAAGGCGCGACACAAAGCGGTTGTGCTTCATGCCTTTCATGTTGAAATTACGAACATCACTTTAGGAAATGGTGACCCACTGGCGAGTGAAGTGCGCCTGCAGTGGTGGTCTGATGTAGTACAGGGAAACCGAGATGAGGAGGCCAGTGGACACCCCGTAGCTCGTCCGCTCTTAGTGTTGATCGAGGATGAACCAATTGTAGGGCCAGCACTGGCTGCCAAAATAGAGGCTCATATTTTCGATCTCTATCAAGACCCGATGCCAGATAGAACTTCGTTAGAAGGTTGGTGCGGTGAAACACGATCCGTTTTGTACAATCTGGTTGCGCGTTTCTGCGGCGCAGGACAAAGCAAAGAACTCGCCGATGCAGCAGGACATGTGGGGTGTTGCATGGGAATTATTGGCATTCTTGAAAACATGCCGCTGTTGCGGAGCAAAAATCAAAACTACATTCCAACGGACCTTTTGCAGTCCGTCGGTTTGTCACCGGAAGCATTTCTCGCCAAGCAGGGTGAACAACATGCCTTCGCGATTGAGGGCATGACATATCTTGCGCGAGAGCATCAAACAAAGGCAAAGGCCGCAATCATTAAGCTGGACCCGAGCGGAGTACCGGCCATGCGATCATTTGCATTGGCTGATCTCTATTTGAAGCGTTTTGAGAAAAAACCTATGTCGGCCTATTCGATCCAAAACGTTCCTTCCGCTTTGCGCGTTCAATGGCTATTGTTTCGCGGTTTGTAGCAACGCCAATTTGTCGCGCGTTATTCGTTATTTCTTAACAAAATGTGCCCATTGTTTCTCATTGACGTAAATTTTACGTGGAGCGAATGATGGATAAACCGGTTTTGGAATGGCAGAGACGCCTTCGTGGCATGGAACCTGCGCCACTCAAAGCCGCTTGGCAAGCCAAGGCGAGCCATGATTTGTCTTGGACAGAAGAGGCAAATTACCATTTGGCCGTTGCTGAACGCATGAAACAGTTGGGATATCTCGCCATCGATTTGGAAGATGATGTTCGGACCGATTTGTGTCGTCAGGCCAACGATATCGTCAACCGTCTACGCAGACACTTGGCGGAAGATGTCGATAAGCTGGAACAAATAGACAGTGTCATCGCAAGCTCCGATGTCTACTACGAAAAATTCGGCAAACGAACGGCTCGTTATTACATGTACGAGCAAGGCGTGATTGATGTTTTAGGTGACCGCCTGATCAGCTAATGGCACATCTTATTCTGCTGCTTGCAAACTAGGTTCATCACCCAACCAAACCGCTAAATCAGACAAAGCACGTTTGCTAACAGCAAGTTTCTTTGCTGCCCCTTTATCTTTGCCCCGCCAACGACCCACATGATCTTCAGGTTTCACGATCTGAACAGGTGGAAACAGTCCAAAATTCACATTCATGGGTTGAAATGACTTTTTGCCCATCTCTTCCTCATAGGCAATATGGCCTTTGGTGATGTGATTGAGCAATGCTCCAAAAGCCGTTGTTTCAGGTGGAACAGACGGTGCATCACCATGCAGTTCTTCCGCTAGGAAACGACCTGTCAACAATCCAATTGCTGCCGATTCCACGTAGCCCTCACAGCCTGTAATTTGACCGGCAAACCGCAAACCGTTGCGCGATTTTAGGCGCAGGGTCTCGTCCAAAAGAAATGGAGAGTTCAAATACGTATTGCGATGCAAACCACCCAATCGGGCAAATTCAGCACCTTCAAGGCCCGGAATAGTTCTGAAAATCTCGGCTTGTGCGCCGTATTTCAATTTCGTCTGAAACCCGACCATATTGTACAAAGTACCAAGGGCATTGTCTTGACGAAGCTGAACAACCGCGTGAGCCTTAATGTTAGGCTGATGCGCATTCGTGAGACCCATCGGTTTCATCGGACCGTGTCGCAATGTCTCTCGACCGCGTTCGGCCATCACTTCAATAGGTAGGCAGCCATCAAAATAGGGCACATTTTCCCATTGCTTAAACTCGGCTTGATCACCTGCTATAAGACCATCGATAAACGCTTCATATTGATCACGATCAAGTGGGCAATTGATATAGTCTTTGCCATTTCCGCCGGGGCCCACTTTGTCATAGCGACTTTGAAACCAAGCTTTGTCAAAATCGATGGAATCAAAATGCACAATGGGTGCGATCGCATCAAAAAATGACAGCGCATCTTGACCCGTTTCTTTTGCAATATCAGCTGCTAACGCCGGAGCTGTGAGCGGACCCGTAGCCACAATCGTTGGTCCCCAGCTTTCATCTGGCAAACCTTGAACCTCTTCACGGCTTACAGTGATCAACGGCTCGTTTTCGATAGCGTTTGTTACTGCGTTTGAAAAACCATCGCGGTCTACGGCTAGTGCTGTGCCAGCCGGAACCTTATGGGCATCGGCACATTTCAAAATTATGGAACCGGCACGACGCATTTCTTCGTGCAGCAAACCAACTGCATTGGCGTTATGGTCGTCAGAACGAAAAGAGTTGGAACACACAAGTTCCGCCAAGCCATCAGTTTGATGAGCTTCTGTCTCGCGTTTGGGACGCATTTCGTGAAGCGTCACGGCAACGCCACGTCTGGCTAATTGCCATGCAGCCTCACAACCAGCAAGACCGCCACCAACCACATGTGCTTTTTTATCTGTCATGGGCAACGCATAGAACGGCAGTGCCATCGTTTCAACTTCAAAAGAGCCGCAGATGGAAACCTATGACGGAATTGTCAGACTTGCACGGGTTCTGTCCCAACAAAGGATGATGTATGCAGTGTGTTAGGCGAATGATTTGGATGAATATGGAGATGAATTTGAGAAGTACTGGCTTTACCGCTACTGCTGCTTTGTTTGCGTTGATGGCAACAGCTTTTGTTTCAACACCATCTCATTCTGCGTCATCCCAATCGATCAAAGTCTGTTCCGGTTATGGTTGTATCATCAGTGATCGGTTTTCGTTCACGGCAGCGGACAATGACGATCTCATACGGTCCATGGCCAGTGCTACAGGTTCGGCTGCAAGCGAACGTGCTGCTATTGCTCAAACTATCGGATTGATGGAACGAATGGCGCGCGCAAAATTGCGTTACCGTCCTGATGTTCGCAAAGCGTATCAAAAAAACAGTGCCAAAAGAGGCCAAATGGATTGCGTTGACGAATCCCTCAACACCACTGCCTATCTGAAACACCTACAACGATTGGGCTTGTTGAAGTTTCATACGCCCAACAAACGTTATGCCGAGCGAGGGTTTATTCTCGACGGAAGGTATCCGCACAAATCCGCACTGATTACTGATCAGTCTGGAAAGAAGTGGACCGTAGACAGTTGGTATGGCGATGACGGTCAACCGGCTCAAGTCATGGAACATGCCAAGTGGCGCAAAGTGCGCGACAGTTTCTAAACTCTCCCATTCATTAAACGTGTATCCAGAATCAGAAACGCCTGCCGGGGGAGGACCGACAGGCGTTCTATAGGTGTTCAACTGATGGGAGGAGGATATCAGTTGAACATATCAACCAGACTTGGGAGGAGGTAAGTCTGGCTAAATCCCAAATGGTTTAGCGTGAAGCGCG
>CALHHQ010000315.1 GCA_938030645.1 uncultured Rhizobiaceae group bacterium | reverse complement strand
TGGCTCAATCTTAAAGACCGAGCGTTTTTTCAAAGGCTCAGACGTTCCAAGTGGGATTGCGAAAAAATTGACGTTTGACACTTGGAACAAAACCTTCGCACCCAACCGGACGGAGTATGATTGGCTATCGCGGGATGACATCGAAGTGGACAAGTACATCAATGATCCACTGTGCGGATTTGATGTCACCATCGGCTATTGGCTTGATGTGTTGGACGGAATCAACTTCGCAGCAAACGACACCAACCTACGCGATTTAAAAGGAAATTTGCCAATTCATTTACTGGGTGGCGAGCAGGATCCCTGCACCGAAAACGGGAAGTCAATATCCAACATTCAAACCAGAATGCAAAAAGTGGGGCTTACAAATGTGACGTTCGAGTTGCTGAAAGACACGCGCCACGAAAGTTTGAATGAACTGAATCGCGATGAAACGACTTCAAAGTTTATTAGCTGGTTGGATAAGCAATTTGCCAAATAAGCGAAGCCTCAAACAATTCCCTTGTCCTTCAAAGTTTGTACATCTGCGTCACTTTTGCCAAGCACTCGCTTCAAAACCTCATCAGTATCTTCGCCAACAATTGGCGGTGCTTTTTGGTACGCTATTTTAGTCTTTGAAAACTTCAGCGGGTTCGCAATTCCAGGAACTTTGCCCGCTGTCGGATGGTCCAATTCAAGTTTCATGTCACGCGCCAAAACCTGCGGATCTTCAAACACCTGAGCAATATTATTGATTGGACAAGCCGGCACATTGTTGGCGGGCAGTTCTTTCAACCAATGGGCAGCGGGTTGCTTGCGTGTTTCGATATTGATCAATTCAGCCAGCGCAACTCTGTTTTTATTGCGCAATGCCATTTTCAAAAACCGTTCGTCATTCGGCAAATCAGGTCGCCCAATCACGCGGCACAAATCTGCGAACTGCGTGTCATTGCCCGTCGCAATAATGAATGGCTGATCAGAGCCATCAAACGGTTGATAGGGCGACAAGTTCGGATGCCAAGATCCCGTTCGTTTAGGTACATTGCCAGTCACCAGATGGTTGAAGCCCTGATTCACCAAGCCGGACACCTGTGTGTCCAACAAGGCGATATCGATATGCTGTCCTTCGCCCGTCTTTTCACGGTGATAAAGCGCGGCCAACATGCCGATCCCGCCCATCATACCCGTTTGAAGGTCGCAAACACCGACACCCACACGCATGGGCCCGGCACCAGCTTCACCATCTTCGTGACCCGTAATGCTCATCAAACCTGCTCGCGCTTGAATCAGGTAGTCATAACCGGGTTGTTCCGCATCAGGCCCAGTTTGGCCAAAACCCGTGATAGAAAGATAGATTATTCTTGGATTGATCGCTTTGAGGCTTTCATAGTCGAGGCCCATTTTCTTCAAACCACCAACTTTGAAGTTCTCGACAAAGAAATCGGCATCTTTGACCAATTCGCGAACAATGTCAGCGCCTTCCGCTGACGCTATATCAAGAGTCAGCGAATGCTTGCCTCGATTGGCCGCCAAATAATATCCGGCCTCTGCAGTTTCATTGCCATCTTCGTCTTTCAACCATGGCGGCCCCCATTGGCGCGTATCATCGCCTTTAATCGGGCGCTCAACCTTAATTACTTCTGCGCCCAGGTCGGCCAGTGTTTGGGTCAGGCTTGGCCCTGCAAGAATGCGTGACAGGTCAATGACCCGAAGTCCGGTGAGAGGTCCAGCCATGAACAAGCCTCATAACAAGTGGAGTTTGAAAATTGACCTTCTTCTTAGCCCGTGCAGGATAGCAAGAACAGATTTCATTGCAGAGCACACAAAGAAATGACTTCAAAAGAAGACGACCTCGCAAAAGCTATTGGGGACAAAATGCTGGATGCTGATCAAGCTTCCCAGCATCTCGGCATTGAAATCGAAGAAGTGCGTTTGGGATATGCACGCCTTTCTATGAAAGTGTCCGAGCCTCATGTAAATGGCCATAGAGTAGCCCATGGCGGGTTTATTTTTACGCTGTCAGATAGCGCATTTGCCCTTGCATGCAACAGCTACAATCAAAACGCCTTGGCCCAACATTGCACAATAACATTCACAGCGCCGGGCCAATTGGGCGATACATTGGTGGCCGAAGCCATAGAACGCCACAATGCAGGCCGCTCTGGAATATATGACGTAAGAGTGACCAATCAAAACGTTGAATTAATTGCAGAATTTCGAGGAAACTCTCGCACTATCAAGGGCCAACATTTTCCAGATTGAGGACGAAATTGATCAGGCAAGCCATTTGTGCTAACCAAATGTCATGAAAACACTCGCAACAATCGTGGCGTATAGTTTCATCGCCACTCAAATGTCATTTTTGAGCGCATCGTCTGCCATGGCCCAAGGCAAATTTCTCAAACGCCCCAAAGCCGCTAAGCCCGAATGCTTTTGCACGGACCGTATGGGCAAGCGCAAAGAATTGGGTGATATTATTTGCCTGACCGTTGGTGGCCGTTCCTATGAAGCCAAATGCATCATGGCCCAAAACAATCCATTTTGGCGCGATTTGAACCGCGGCTGCATGTCTTCATAGACTACTTCATTCACATGAAAATTGCCGTCAGCCCCATCGATAATTTGTAGACGACAATCCTTTTTACAGGCATGAGTGAGGTGTGAATACAAACACCCACCCTCAGCCTTTGGCGCGAAACACTGTCCTGCTCGGCGTGGGATGGATGATTGTATCGACGCTTATGTTTGTCGCTGTGACAGGCATTGTGCGCCACATGGGGTCATCGCTTCCGGCAGCAGAAGCAGCTTTTATTCGCTACGCCATTGGCTGTTTGATCCTTTTGCCAAGCTTTTGGCGCTTGTACAAAAACCCACCATCCGCCGATCTGATGAAAGTGTTCACTGCGCGTGGCTTTGCCCATGCTTTTGGTGTGACGCTTTGGTTTTACGCCATGGCGCGCATACCCATCGCTGAAGTGACAGCAATTGGCTACGTGACCCCCATCTTCATAACGCTCGGGGCTGCATTGTTTTTGGGCGAAAAACTGCGTTTACGCAGAATTATGGGCGTTTTGGCGGGTCTTGTCGGCGCAATCGTCATTCTTCGCCCCGGCTTTAACGAAATCTCTATCGGCCAACTCGCTCAATTGGGCACCGCGCCGATGTTCGCGATCTCGTACCTTTTGACCAAATCGCTGACCAATCGAACAGACGCCTCAACAATCATCGCCATGTTGACGTTGTTTTGCACAATATTCCTATTTCCCATGGCAATTTGGGACTGGCAGACACCGTCACAAAACGATTTGTTTTGGCTCTTCATCACCGCTCTCTGCGCAACTTTTGGCCATTTCGCCATGACGAAAGCGCTTGCGGCTGCTCCAATATCCGTGACCCAGCCCGTGACATTCCTGCAGCTCGTCTGGGCTTCCCTGTTGGGAATACTGGTCTTTGATGAAGCCGTTGATCCATTCGTTATATTGGGCGGAACAATCATTGTAGGCGCCGCCACGTTCATCTCTCATCGCGAAGCCCAATTGAACCGAAAATTGCGCTCTGTACCTGCGTCAGCAACGAAACTTCAATAATCACCTCAAATTGCGCTAAGCTTGCACCATGTTGATATCAAGAATCATTTTGGCGGCTGTTATCCTGTGTTTTGCTCAGTCGGCACGGGCGCAATCCATTCAATTGAAGCCCCACAAAGACGCCCTATTTGCATACCCGAAAGTCTTGGAATCTGCGCGAAACGGAAACTTTCTTCGATTGGACTACGTCAAAGCGCGCGATATTTACGAACGTGACAAAATTCCATTGCGACGAGCTCACCAGAAATATGTCGACCGAGGCATACGTTGGTCACGTCGTGTTCGCACCTATCAATCGCCCAATGGGAAATTCAAATTTTTCTCCACAGGAAAACATCGCAGCGGCGCAAAAGTGACTGTGGTGTGGGTGCATGGCCAAGGTGGCAACCGCTTTCAGGGCGTCAATGACTGGACCTTCGGTGGTAATTTCAATCGCCTTCAAAATCTCATGGCAAAGAACTCCAGTGTGTTGTTGTCTCCGGAGTTTTCAGATTTCAAAGACAAAGGTGCGCAAGACATTGCAGCATTAATCGCCGAGTTTAGAAG
>CALHHQ010000314.1 GCA_938030645.1 uncultured Rhizobiaceae group bacterium | reverse complement strand
TTTGATTTCGTCCAAAATTGCTGGATCGTCGATAGTTGCTGGAACTTTGAAGTCCTCCCCATCAACAACCTTCTGCATCGTCGCGCGTAAAATTTTACCCGACCGTGTTTTTGGTAACCGCGCAACGGGAACCGCTATCTTGAACGCAGCAACGGGTCCAATTTTTTCACGCACAAGTTTTATGATCTCCGCCTGAATATCAGCAACAGGCCGATCAACACCTGCATTCAAAATCATGAATCCGGCAGGCAGTTGACCTTTCAAGGCATCCGCTATTCCGATCACTGCGCACTCGGCCACGTCCGGGTGGGAAGCAATCACTTCTTCCATGCCGCCAGTTGAAAGGCGGTGTCCGGCAACATTGATAATGTCATCCGTACGAGCCATGATGAACAAATATCCGTCTTCATCCATAATGCCCGCATCGGCGGTTTTGTAATATCCGGGGAATTCTTCGAGATAAGCTTCCTTGAAACGTTCGTCAGCATTCCAGAGCGTCGGAAATGTGCCCGGTGGTAGTGGCAATTTCACCACCACATTGCCGAGTTCACCACGCGGCAATTCCTCACCTTCATCACTCAAAACACGAATGTCATAGCCCGGCATTGCAACTGTCGGAGAGCCGTACTTGATCGGCATCAGTTCGATACCAACCGGATTGCCCGCAATGGTCCAACCTGTTTCGGTTTGCCACCAATGGTCAATAACAGGTGTTTTCAAAACACGTTCTGCCCAGTGAATGGTGTCGGGGTCTGCGCGTTCACCTGCAAGATAGAGCATGCGAAAATGGCTCATATCGTAATTCTCGATCAGTGCCCCCTTTGGGTCTTCTTTCTTAATCGCACGAAACGCAGTCGGCGCCGTGAATAAGACAGAAACTCTGTGTTCAGAAATCACGCGCCAAAATGTGCCCGCATCAGGTGTGCCAACAGGTTTCCCTTCGAATAAGATGGTGGTGTTGCCGTGCATGAGCGGGCCGTAAACAATGTAAGAGTGACCGACGACCCATCCCACATCGGACGCGGCCCAAAAAACCTCCCCCGGATCCACGCCATAAATGTTTTTCATAGTCCAATGGGTCGCAACCATATGCCCGCCATTGTCGCGTACGACACCTTTGGGCTGTCCAGTTGTGCCGGATGTGTAGAGCACATAGAGCGGATCAGTTGCCGCTACATCCACGCATGGAACTTCAGTTCCCGCATCCTTCGAAGCCTCGACTTCGGTCGCATAGTCAAAATCGAAGCCATCTATCAAGTCACATTCCTGTTCAGTGCGCTGCAGAACAATTGTGCTTTCTGGCTTGTTTTTAGAAAGTTCAATGGCCCCATCGAGCAAAGGCTTGTAGGCAATCACACGCCCTGGTTCAATGCCGCAAGACGACGAGATGATGCACTTCGGTTGGCAGTCATCTATCCGGGTCGCCAATTCAGCGGCAGCAAAACCACCGAACACAACGGAATGAACTGCACCGATTCGAGCACAAGCAAGAAGGGCAATTGCGGCTTCAGGTACCATGGGCATATAAATGATGACCCGATCACCTTTAACCACACCTCGCCGTTGTAAAGCCGCAGCAAGCGCAACAAATTCATCTTTCAATTCCGAATAAGTGAAGGTCTTCTGGTTGCCAGTAATTGGACTGTCATAAATGATTGCAGCTTGATCAGCGCGTCCGTTTTCCACATGGCGATCGACACAATTGTAGCATGTGTTGCAAACACCATCGGCGAACCAACGGCCTACAACACCTTCATCCGCGAAAAACGCTTTGGTGGGAGCTTTAACCCAATCAATCGCCTTTGCAGCTTCCATCCAAAAATTTTCAGGGTCGGCTTTCCAACCGTTATAGACTTCCTCAAACGCACACATGTTGCGACCTCCCAATCGATATTGAAAGGAAAGTAGCAACACCAAGAAGGCAGGCGCAACGACCCATTGGTTTAATAAGGAAGTTTATAGAAAGTCTTTGACAGCAGGGCTGGTGCGTGGCTCGCAATCCCAAAACTTCAAAAAGTGATCTGACCAAATATCATAACCAATTTCATTGGCGTGAAATCCATCTTCGCAATATCCAGCAGGTTCTGTAATTGGCAAAGGCGGAACGCATACGGCCCCGCGTTCGACACACAATTGTGCGCCTTTGCGGTTCAGCAAGTTCACGCGCAAATTCATGATCGATGCCAGTGGTTCAGGCAAAATAGGCGACTGGCGCACATCAATGGCTTGATGCCAATAAATCTTGGCTTCCGGAAATTTGGTCCGCAATGCGTAGAGCACATTGCCAAACTCCTTCTTCCAACGCGGCACCGTGTGCCAATTTTTCATATCATTGGTGCCCAACATGATGACAATATGCGTGTAATCAACAGGATCAAGATTGGGAATCACCACATCTCGAATTTCACCTGCAACTGCGCTGTTGTGACCTGAAATATGCCAGTGCACAGCCTGACCCGTTTGCTCATGAATTTTGCGCGCCAATTGAGGGCCAATAGCACCATCGGTGTGTTTGATGCCCACAGCCGCAGCAGATGAATCGCCAATCGTCAACAACCGCGTGGTTGGTTCACCCGTTCCATACTGTCCACTGCGGGGGCCATGGGCCGGTGAGAGGCGCATAGACTTCTCCCGCACCCAAGTGCCTTGAACTGCATAAACAGGCAGGCATACCCAAGAGAGCAACGACGTCAGAAGTGAAGACATGAACATTTCAAACTGTGTTTTCTGTAAGCCACTTCTCTAAGCTAAATTGACGTAAACGTCATCCGGCAAACTGAACTTATCCAAATTCCTGCCGTAACCGGTCTCCGTGTTCGTCCAAATCAGGAACGCGGCCATAGGCTGAAACCTGTCCTGATACGATTGCTGCGGGTGATAGAATTGATATTTTCTCTTCTCCCGCTTGCACTGTCACCCAATTGTTTTGCGGGTGAGCCACAAGATCATCAAGATCAGACAAACGCCCATAGGCGATCCGCGCTTTATCCAATATTTCAATCATCTCCTCGCGCGATTTTTGTAAAAATGCATCACCCACAAATCCGTCTACAGCGTCACGATTGTCCAGCCGGTCCACATTGGATTTAAAACCATTTTGAGATGGCAAATCGGGTTCACCTAA
>CALHHQ010000313.1 GCA_938030645.1 uncultured Rhizobiaceae group bacterium | reverse complement strand
GGCCAACACCTTGGACTCCCCTGCCCAGTTTTCGCGTTCTGGACGACCTGGGAAACCGACAGCATTGCCAAGCCAAACAAGTTCAGCTTTTGACATCTTAGCAACCTGATCAAAATGATAGATGCCCAGCTTGAACATCTTCTTCTCAATCGCGTTACCAACACCGTCAATCAAAGTCAGATTGTCGGCTTTGCCGCCGCGCGCTTTGCTCAGCATGCCCTTGGGTTTTGACCCCATATCGCCTTTATCTGCTTTGCCAACACTGCTGCTCACATCGCCAGACTTAACCCGCTTGGCAAAATCAGTTGATCCGCCTTTGGCCAGAACCTTGGCTTGTTTCACCCACTCTTCGCGCTCAATGCGTCCTGGGAAAGCAAGAACGTCACCGTAATGGGCCTCATCTTTCTTTTTCCAATCCGCGATTTGCGAAAACAGAGTCACGCCAAGAGCATTCAAACGACCTTCGTTTTGAGGACCAATGCCACGGATCAACTTTAGGTTGTCAGGCTTCTTCGGCGTTTTCTTTACCGGTGCTGGCTTCGCAACCTTTGGCTTTGGTTTTGATACCAATGGCGCCGCCACAGGCTCAACAGGCTTCACCGGCGCTGATGGTACAGGCGGTTTCGGCACGACTGGAGGCGTGGGTTTAGCAACTGCTGCGGTAGCCGCCACAGCACTCACACCAGCCGCAGCAGGAACAGCTGCCTCTGCAGAACCAAACAAGTGCCTGAGCAAACAACCAAGGATGCACCCAAGAATGAACGCAATCGCGAGAAGAAGGATAGTTTGTACAATTAAACTAAACATTTGATTTTATATCCTTTTGTAACGCTCTAGCTGTGCTGACGTTTTTCTGAAGTCCACCAACCGACAACAATGCCAATGATGAAAGCGATCAATAAGAACCAGATATATTGCTCAATTAAATACCACATGTGGCGCGTCCCTTACGTTAAAATTTGGTCTTGGGAGACCTCGACAGCGCCAGCAAAGGCGCTGTTTGATAGACTAATTAGCCGAGATGACTTTGAACTCGATACGACGGTTCTTTGCACGATCGGCAGGAAGGTTGTTTGAAGCAATCGGAGATTCTTCGCCGTAGCCTTTCGCAACCAAGTTCGCTTCACTAGCACCTGATTTGACCATGTAGGCCACAACAGCTTGCGCGCGTGCCTCACTGAGGCCCTGGTTGTAAGAAGCACTGCCACGTGAATCTGTGTGACCACCGATTTCAACCTTGGCATTCGGGCATTCTTTCAAACCAGCAGCGAGTTTATCCAAAAGACCATTGCTTTCTTCTTTGATCACCGCACGTGCCGTGTCGAAGAGAATTTTCTCACCACCAAATATTCCGGCGAAATCCACCTCACATACTGCAGGCTTTGCTTCCACAACCGGCTCTGGTTTCGGCTCGGGCTTGGGCTCAGGTTTTGGCAACGGATAAGAAATCTGGTCGCGGAACTTATAGTTCTTTGGCAAAGATGCCGCGACTTCACTGCGGATCTTATCAGCTTCGGCTTCTGAACTTGTACGACCTTGGATAAAGACGTTCTCGCCTGTAATCGACCCGCGGCTGTTGTCCAATCGATCAACACCTGAAACCAATGCAGCGACAGCGTTTCCAAATTCAGCCGGAGCACCACCACCAACGCGTTGTTTGTCATCAACTTCTTTCTCAAGCACCGCTTTTGTGGCGGCAACATTGGTGTTGCCCATACCGCGACTTGGAACGAAGCCAGACAGTTCTGCCTTCTCGTCACCTTTCACAATAGCCCAAGTGAATGGAACGATTGTTGGCGGCGTGATCTCACGTTTCACCCATTTGGCACCAGCAACTGGAGCTTTCGCAGCCTGCGTGATGGCCATTTCGTGGTCATTGACCGAGTTCGAAAACCCGACAATGCTCACTGTGTTATCTGAAATACTGGCAGTACCTGACTTCATCTTGTTGAGAAGACCAAGGCCATTTCGTGTGTTCGACAAGAAGCCTTTTGGCGCACCAGTTACGATCTGCTGTTCGTCTATAACAGTCGCACCCGGATTCAGAGATTGAGCACCGCGCGCAATAGCCGACTTAGCTTTTTCGTT
This sequence comes from uncultured Rhizobiaceae group bacterium, assembly GCA_938030645.1. Lineage (GTDB taxonomy): Bacteria > Pseudomonadota > Alphaproteobacteria > Rhizobiales > Rhizobiaceae > Pseudahrensia. The sequence goes on along the minus strand of CALHHQ010000313.1, from coordinate 1,214 downwards.
CGGAACCATGCCTGAAACCGTGATTTCGGAGCCGTTTTTGCGTGCATTCCAAACATAAGCACCATCTGCTGCCGGTGGGACGATGTTGGCTTGCGCCAATTTCGCGCCACCAGGCAAGTTGCCTTGGACATACCCTTTTGCCGCCGGATAATCAGGAGAGGTTTTGGAAACACCATTCACAGTTAGGTTCAAGTCTGACAAAGACACATCACCACTTGAAAATCTTGGCAAGACCGCAATTGCGCCTTTTGATGCGTTCGCAAAGTCATTCGGCGCACCTGCAGCAATTTGCATTTTATCGACAACGTTTGCTGCTGGAAGGCGAGATTTCGCCTCAGCCAACAAGCTTTCACGTGTGGCATTGTCTGGAACAAAACCGTTCAACGTCACCGTTTCACCCGTATAATCTGCATTCCAAACATAAGGAGATACGGACGGGGGAACGATATTCTCGCTTGCCAGCGTCATACCCGCAGGTAAGCCACCATCAACCGCAGACTTGGCTGCCGTAAATTTCGGACTGTCCAACGCAACACCACGAATGGCCAGAGCGCGATCGGACAGAGCGACGGAACCGTTTGAAAAACGTGTCAGCTGATTGGAGCTGAAACGAGCCGCATTCACGAAACCTTCTGGGGCACCATTCGCAATTTGCATTCCATCTGTGACTTTGGCATCAGGCAGCGCCTTCTTGACCGCTGACAGGATAGATGCTCGCGCTTCATCATTCGGTACATAGCCGCCCAACTCAACCGCGTCGCCTGTGTAATCTGCATTCCACTGGTATGGCGACACTGTCGCCGGAACGATTTCCTCACTTGCAAGTTTCATATCCGCAGGCAGGTTCGCGGCAACAGCAGCTTTCGCAGCTGTGTACTTTTCGCTGTCCAAAGCAACGCCTTTTACAGTCAAATCCAGATCCGACAGACTAGCGGACCCACTGGAAAAGCGGTTCAGCTGCTCAACACCGAATGAAGTTGCAGCATCGAAGGACGCAGGCGCTCCCGCAGCGATTGCCATTTTGTCTTCAATTGTTGCTTCAGGAAGCGCAGCTTTTACCGCATCATTGATTTACGAGCGAACGCCTGAGTCTGGCACAAAGCCTGACAAGACAACTGACTTGCCATCATAATCAGCTGACCATGTATAGGGAGAGATTGTCGCTGGAACGATGTTCTCTTGTGACAATGACATAGACGCAGGAAGGTCTGCAG
>CALHHQ010000312.1 GCA_938030645.1 uncultured Rhizobiaceae group bacterium | reverse complement strand
AAACTGCTGACTGTGTTGGATGAGTACACGCGAGAAGCTTTGTGCGTGGCAGTCAACACACGCATGGGTGCCAGCGAGGTTCTGGAAGCCCTCTACCCACTTCTGCTGAAGCATGGCAAGCCTGAGTACATTCGTTCAGACAACGGCAGGGAGTTTATAGCTGGAGCACTCCAAGTCTGGCTCACAAAGGTTGGCATCAAACCAATCCAGGTCTACCCCGGCTCACCCCTCTCGGCGGCGCTTCGCTTGCTTGCCGGGCAGCGCATGGGAGAATGGATACAACGAACGCTTCAATGGAACGCTCCGCCATGAAGTCCTTAATGCTGAGTGGTTCTACACCACCAAACAAGCACAAATCGTCATCAATAAATGGCTCAGGCAATACAATCATATCCAACCTCACCGTTCCTTGAACATGAGACCGCCAGTACCAGAAACCGTTTCAAAAAGTGGCCCAGAATTTAGGGGCTAGACACCTGCATTAAAAGCCAAAGTTAAAACAGGTGCCAAAACGTCAGCTTTGCACGCTTCTATTATCGAGGTGGAAATGTCTGCATAGGGCTCCAAGCAGCCGTTGGCCAATAAGCATACTAACTGGTTCCGACTGGCCGATAGCGGAAATTGGATTTCGCAGGCTAAATGATGCGCAGCGGAAGTTAAAATGGCACTTTGGCGGAGTTGTCCAACGGCAAGAGTGCGGACAAAGTGACTATGCTTGTCATTCCTGACTATCTTAATGACGACACGTTCTCGACTGAATGTGTATCTTTCAAAATACTAAGTATGCTATTTCTCGGAGCGGCAAGCCTCTAAGAGCGGTAGTAGGTCTTTCTTGAAAAACCACTGTTGTGGAACCTTGCTTTTGCGTCCGTCTATTTCCTCATTAGTCGTTCGACTCTTTTCTACGAGACAGAACCACAGCAAGAATGACAATCACTGCGCCGCCAATGTTCGCGATCCAATGGAGCGGCCAGAAGGCGCCGATCGCTCCAACGACCATGAGCACGCCTGTGAGCCACGTGAGTGGGCCTTCGGCGTGTAATTGTATGATCGCGTTGATGGCGTAAATTCCGAACAGGGCGAAGATGCCGATTTGAGTGATCTGCATCCAGTCGCCGGAAATCAGTGGCGTGTACGCAAACATGAGCGGCACGATGTAGAGCCCTTTCGCGATCTTCCAAGACTGGAACCCCGTTTCCATAGGTTTTGACCCAGCAATGCCCGCCGCTGCGAATGCAGCAAGGCATACGGGTGGCGTCACATTGCTGTCTTGGCTCAACCAGAAAATGATCAAGTGAGCGGTCAGCAAGAAGATCGTTTGCTGTGCAGGATCGACCAAAAGCGGACGTACCGTTATCGCCAGTTCAAATGGCATTGCACCCATCAGTGCGACGGCCTCTTCGCGCAACATTCCCGAGCCAACTTTGGAGGCAAAGGGACTGTCGACCAGTGCAAACATGGCTGCCTTTGTTGGATCGGTGATGCCCTCAACCAATTGGTTGAGGATGATTGTGTCTGCAAGAATGCCTGCCAATGCAGGCGCGGTGAGAATGGCCAGAATGATGTAAGCCGCCGTCACAGGAAGGCCCATGCCCAAGACGAGCGAGGCTAAAGCAATCAAGGCGATTGCGAGCACGATTGAGCCTTGCGACCACTGGGCAATCATCAACGAGAATCCATTGCCAATTCCGCTGGTGACAATCGCATTGTTCATGATGCCAATGGCGACCAACAAAATCCCCGTCATGATCGATGAACGCATGCCGATGAGCAATGCTTCAGCAATTTTCGATGGTCCCATGGAGACGGGTTCAAAATCACTGGCCGTGAAAAATTTGCCCAATAAGGTGGTTCCCCAAGACACAAGAATGAGAGAACCAATCGCCCATGATGCTGCATAAGACGGTGTAACACCGCTCATCAAAAGCCAGATCATGATGGTCAACGGCAAGACAAAAACCAAACCGCCGGAGATCAATTTGCCTTTGTTTACGACCAAGTCGATGTCGTCGCCAACCTGATGTTTCACCGCCTCAATGCGCACGATGAAAGCAACTGACACAAAATAGAGAATTGCCGGCATGATCGATACGGCAACGATGGTGGAATAGGGAATGGACGTATAACTGGCCATCACGAATGCACCTGCACCCATGATTGGCGGCATCAACTGACCACCAGTAGAGGCTGCAGCTTCGACGCCAGCAGCGAACTTTGCGCGAAAGCCATTCGACTTCATCAGTGGGATTGTAATCACGCCTGTGGAGGCCGTGTTGGCGATGGCTGAACCGCTAATTGTGCCCGTTAATGCAGAGGACAGGACAGCCACAAAAGCTGCGCCACCGCGAATTCGTCCGGCTACAACCTTTGAAATTTCAATAACAAAATCACTGGCACCCGAAGCGACAAGAAAGCCGCCGAAAATCATAAACAGTGTGATGTTCGTTGAAGAGATAGACGCCAATATGCCGAACATGCCTTCGTCGTTGAACATGGTGCGGAACAAGACGTCGTTCATCGGAAGGCTGGCTGCGCGAAACACGCCCGGCAAATGTGCGCCGAGAAACAGAATGTAAGAGAGCGATAGCAAAATCAGTATCGGGATGACGAAACCAGAGACCCGGCGGGACAGATCGAGTGCTGCAAATATCAGCAAGAGCCCTGCGGCCCAGTCGATCGCATTGAATTGCCAAGCTTGGCCTGTCACGGCCAGTGTCCGTTCATAAATTGAGCTTTCGGAGCCTGCCACCCAAAGGGCGGCCGCTGCAACGAGCAACCCGTAAATGACGTTTAAAAGAGTGCCCAGCCGCTGCGGAAACTTGCTGGACAGGAAGGGCGTCGTCACCGCTGCTAAAAATGCAAAGCCTGCAAAGTGAATGGCGTTTTGCCATAAACCCGGCTCGATTAAGAAAAGGTTGGTTGCAACGTGCCAAAGACCAAAAACGATTGCCAAAACCACCACAAATCGGTGCAGCTTACTGCCGTGTGTCTCACGGAGTGAAAGCCAAACAGGTTTATTCTTAACAATGGGATCGGTTGGCTGGCTCATTGCATTTCCCCGCCTCGAAAGAAGAAAGAACGGAAACCAAAGTTTCCGCTCTCAAAATTAGCAGTATGTCAGACTACTTTGCCATCAAAGCGTCTGGGATCTCGATCCCTGCTTCTTTGTAGTAACGCGCAGCACCTGGGTGCAACGGAACTGGCAGACCTGCGATCGCTTTTTCAACGGCCATTGCTTTGGTCGCTGGGTGAATGGCCTGTAGGAAACCGAGGTTTTCGTACATTGTTTTTGTCAGCATGTAGACATGCTCTTCATCAACACTGTCATTCACAGCCAGAAAGTTTGGCTGAGCGATTGTGTTCACATCTTTGTCTTGGCCAGGGTAAGTGCCAGCAGCAATTGTGTAAGGTGTCCACAAATTGCGACCGCCGTCCATTGCTTTTGCTTGTTCAGCAGTGACGTTAAGAAGCGCGAATTTACCTGTGTTTGCAGCCATCAGCTTTGTGATCGCACCAGTTGGCGGACCAGAAGGCAGACCTGCGCCTACAGCTTGGCCGTTTGCCAAAGCATCAGCAGTTGGGCCGTAACCCGCAAAAACAAGCTTATAATCTTTGTTGATGTCGATACCCAAACCAGACATCAAAACGCCGTTTGAGCCAATTGTGCCTGAGTTTTGCTTGCCCATACCCATGGACATGCCCTTGAGACCCTTTAGATCGTCAACAGTGCCTGTCTTTGCTTTGTCAGCAGCAATAACGAACTGTTCAACGTTTTGCCAAAGCATAGAAACGGACCGGATGTTCTTTTGCGGCTCTGAAACTGGGCCGGTGCCTGTTGCAGCGTAAGAACCGAACAGACCTTGAATGATTGCGAAATCAGCTGTGCCAGCACCAAGTGCTTGTACGTTTGCGCCTGAACCAGCGGAGTTTACGGCTGTGAGGCTGAACTTTTGTTTTGGCAACAACTTCACTTTTGACAGTGTTGAAATCGCTGTTCCAACTGGGTGGTATGTGCCGCCCGTTGAAGCTGTGTTCAAAACATAGTCTTTGTTATCAGCAAATGCTGTTGTTGTGGATAGTGCAATCAATGCACCCGCCACCAAAGTGGTAAATTTTTTCATAGGTATTCCTCCGAGTAAGAACGTCGCTTCAGCGACGCTTGGAGAAAATCTAGAGGATTGCACGCCCCAGCCACCATGAAAGAAACTGCGCGTTCTAAACAATTTGCATTGCGGAAATCCGCAAGGCTATTTTTCCAACAGCACTTCTTTATTTAGCCCCAGTTTCACGATCTTTTCGTTAAGGGTGCGACGACCAATGCCCAAAGCTTCGGCGACATCGTCCATACGCCCGTCCTGGGCAACGAGTGCTTTGCCAATCAACTCGCGTTCGAAGGCCGCAACAGCTTCGCGCAATGTCTCCGGTGTGGAGACTTCGTTTTGACGCGCATTCAATGCATCATGCGCCGAACAATTTCCGCGACGGGAAGCCAGCACATGGCGTTCGCAAGCGTTGCGCACTTCTCGTACGTTGCCCGGCCACGTGTGTGCCAACAGAGTTGCAATATCGCTAGATGTGAGTTCAGGGGTAGGCGTTTCATAGACCGACGAAAACCAGTTCAGATAGTGACTGTAGAGAAAGGTAATGTCATCGCGGCGTTCTCGCAGTGGTGGAATGTTCAGCACGATTGTGTTGAGGCGAAAGTAAAGGTCTTCGCGGAAAGTTCCGTCTGCAACCAAACCTTCAAACCGATCATTGCCCGCCGAAACGACCCGAACATCAGCCTGTTTGATCGCGGACGAACCTACGGGGCTGTATTGTTTGGTCTCAATGACGCGCAACAATTTTGCCTGAATTTCAGCCGGTATCGCACCGAGTTCATCGACGAACAAAGTGCCGCCTTCGGCCTGCATTAACAAGCCAGCATCACCGTCGGCAGTTCCAAAAAGCGCTTCCTCAAAACGTGCTACTGATACGGCAGCACAGTTTAGGGCCAGGAACGGGCCGCTGGCGCGGTTACCCAAATCGTGGAGCGAACGCGCGACCAATTCTTTGCCCGTGCCCGTTTCACCCAGCAACATGACGTTTGCCGTTACCTCACTCAAATCCAAGATCTCGGCGCGCAACGCATCGATGGACTGCGATTGACCAATCAGGACTTTATCCAAGCCTGACAGGTCAGCAAGGCGATTTTTCAGACGTTCTGAACTCTCTGTCAAACGATGCAGGTTCGCAGCGTTTTCCAGCATTTTCACAAGACGTCGAGGGTCGAACGGCTTTTCTAAAAAACTGTAAGCACCGTTTTGAATGGCATCGACAGCCATAACAATGTCGCCGTGGGCCGACATCAAAACCAAGGGGACAGAGGTGTGCCCCTTCAATTGCTGTTGCAGTTCGATGCCTGTTGTTCCGGGCATGCGTACATCGCACAGAACCACATCGACCATTCTTTGCTGCATCACTTGCAAGACATTCTCGGCACGCGACATAAGTTCAACTTCGAACTCTGCTGTCGTTAGAAGATGCTCTAGGGAATCTCGCATTTCCTTGTCGTCATCGATCACTAAGACACGAAAAGACTTGTTCATTTTTTATCTCCGTCCGGCAACTCTGCAATGGGCAAATGAACTTGGAAAATAGCACCACCATCCGACACATTGGCCGCTGAAAACCTGCCGTTGTGCTCTTTAATGATGGCAGCGGAAATGGAAAGCCCGAGCCCCATTCCGTCGCCAGAGGCTCTCGTCGTGTGGAACGGTTCCTGCAACTGCTTGAGGTCGCGGTCACCAATTCCGAGGCCATTGTCGCGAACGCTGACCACAGCTTCTTGGTTTGTTTCATCTAACGAAATGAAAAGTCTGTCTGCAGCAGCTTCATGCAAAGAAGAAAGACTGTTTTTTATCAGATTAACGACAACTTGTTCCAATCTTAGGCGGTTGCCAAACACTGTAACATTCTGGCTTTTCGGTTCCAATTTCAGATTCACTTTTGCCAGTTCGATGTCGTGTTGAACCAAGTCCAAGGCACCAGAAATAACCTCTGACAAGTTGACCTTTTCTACCTTTTGACCTCCAGGCTTTGTGAAAAACCGCAATTGTTTGGTGATGTTTTCCATGCGGTCGACCACACCGTTCAGTTTTTTCATGGTGGGAGTGGTTTTGTTGGGTATGCTCATTTCTTCCGCTGCCAAATAATTGCGAAAAGCGGAGATCGGCTGACCCAACTCATGCACAACTGACGCAGACAATTGGCCAAGTGCAGCCAGCTTACTAGATTGCGCGAGTTCCGCATGGGCCATTTCTAACTCGCCGTTTGTTTTGAGTAGAAGTGCACGATCAGACTGTGAACTGTTCAACGCAGCTTGAATGCGAATGGAGCGCAAATATGCGGCTATGCCCATGAGCAGAAAAATGGCGGAGCCGAAAACAACAGTAGTCAGCAATGCTCGTTCCAAAGCACGTCCATCGCTCAGCAAATAATGCACTTGCCAATCAAGATGATCTGCTTTGGTTTCTGCATGGATATAAGACTTGCCTTCTATGTCGACGGAGTTTTCTCCTTCATTTTTCCAAAGCAATGGCTCTGTGCTGACCGATCGAAACTGCTTGCTTTCAATAATTTCTTCGACCTTTTCTGGCGCCAAATTTTTTGTCGATTTGTAAAGCCATTTGCGGTTGGACGCGAGAACAACAATTCCATCTTTGTTGATGGCCATTACGTCTTCTACGCCATCTTCCCACGACAGTTGCAGTTCACTCATATCCAACTTAATTGTGACAATGCCACGGACCGTTCCTTGAGCATCCCTCACAGGTTCAGAAACGAAATAGCCGGGTCGTCCAGTGGTCGCGCCCACACCAAAATAATTGCCGCGTCGGCCAGATAAGGCTTCCTTAAAGTAGGGCCTGAACCCATAGTTTTGTCCAACAAAGGATTGGGGCTGATTGTAATTTGAAGCGGAGACAACTGAACCGTGAGTGTCCATAAGATAGATGGCTTCCAAATTCGCGGCCGACGCCACGCTGGCCAATCTCTCATTCAAAACAGCCGGATCAGAAGAATTAAGAGCACCCAAAACGACTGCGTCTTGTGCCAAGACAAATGGCAGATGTTGATGACGATCGAACGTATCGTTCAAAGATCGTTGATAGAGACTCAATTGTGTTTCAGCAGCTTCTCGATCAAGTGACTTAAAGTAAGACAACGATATGAAAAAGAGCAGACACACCGCGACCAAAGTCATTGCGATCAAAATGACAACAACACTGCGCCGACCTTTCGGCCTTTCAAAGGTTTCAATCTGTGTCGGCAAATTCATTGGGCACGGTTCCAAACTTATTGAAACAGATATGCCTTGAAACGGATGACGAGAACAAGTGAGAGCGAAATGAAACCAACTCACTGTCTGCGGATAGCCGCAGAGATGGTCTTGCTGTCAATATTCAAAGTCGATTTAAGACACGCGCAACTTTGGTAATTAGGGCTCTGACCTGCCATTGCCGAGTTCGCCGTGGTCACAACACGAAATGGCCAATTGCGGAAATTGGATTTCGCAGGTCAAATAATCCAAAGCAGACATTAAAATGGCACTTCGGCGTGATGGTCCAACGGCAGGAGTGCGGACTTAGTCGGCCTTATGTATCAAACGCACCAAGCCTTCGGGCTTAGTTGAGTGAGAAGCAGAGCCGCGTGGTGTGCGGTGGTGAGTTGCTTAATTTTTGCAGTGCTAAGTTGCCACAAGGGTTCCGGGCATTGCAGCACAACCAAAGCTTTCTAAAGAGAGGTTGCAAGGGACTTCAAAATCATTCGATTTGGTTGTGACGTAGTAAATGATCTCAGTGCTTCTTTGTTTATCCGAAGTGTCGTCTTTGTAAAAACACGTGAACTTAATCTTTATATGCACGGCGTTTTCAAAAGCGTTACCTGTGACAGAGACCGTGTCGTACTCTCTCCAAGTGGTTGGTTTAGTTGGGAAGACAACGTTTGCAATTGTATTCCCCCAGATTCTTTTTGTCTCAAAAGAGATGGACTCAGCACCGCTAGAAACATCAATTATTTCAGGAACTACAATCACATTTTGCGCAACAGAATTTCCGCAATTCATGAAAATTGGGCATATGTGGACAGAAATTCTACCTTCGTCAAATTTCAATGCGCCTTTATCAATCGGGATTGGCTCCATCCAAGCGCGTTGGCCAGAAACCATAATTTCATTGGTTTTGTTGGCAGCTTTGACGGCATCCGAGGTGGCAATGAGAGTGTCACGCACAAACCAGACACCAACAGCAGTGACTCCAAAAGTCATAAGGCCAACTATGCCAGTTACCAAAATCATCCACCAAGCCCATTGCGCCATAGACTTTTGCGCATTGAGGTCGTGCTCCTCGCGCTTGGCGTCTCTGGATTGTGTTTTGGCCTCTATGGCGCACTTTATCGCCTCTTCTTTGGTAGACTTAGAGGCGCAGATGTTTTCAATCTGTATATCGGATCGTTCCGCGTAATGTTGAGTGTGGTTGTATGGCTCAACCTCTGATTTTCCTGAATCGCGCCCAAATATAAAACACACAGCGCACAGCAAAGCAACTACAGTTAAGCCAAGCGCGATTGTCGCTGGGCGGTCATTCCAATCTATTTTTGACATTCAAAAGATCGCAGCTTTAGTTTTCCTCAGTGCGCAGCTTAGAGACGAATCTCCCGTTCACCAATAGCTTCAAAGCATTGAACCATAAAAGCCGCTGTAAATCCGCCACGACTGATCTTGTTGGCTAGATTGCGCTCGGTCTCTTGAATGCCAACAGCCTCAAGCTTTGTGACCAGATCAGCGTATGAAACACCTTTGCGCTTCAATTCGCCTTTCAAAATGTTTTTAACTTTGGTTTGCCATTCAGTTTCTGTTGATGTGGGCATATCGAGTCCTATGAAAGATATCATCGTTTTCGATGTATATACCCTTGCAATGATGAAAACAATCGCTATATTCGGGATAAATACATCGAATATGGTGATAAATTATGACCCAACACTTCAGACTCTCAGCAGCTTCCCGCACAATGTCTCTCAAAGAGATCTACAAGGGTGGAGAGGATGCAGCGTACATGTTCTTTCGCAAACTACGCTGGCCTGAAACAAATGGTTTGGCAGTTTGCCCACGTTGTGACCACGACGAAGCCTATGACATTTCCAGCCGCCGCAAGTTCAAGTGTAAGGCTTGTCACCACCAATTCAGCGTAACGTCAGGCACAATCTTTGCTTCCCGCAAGATGGACTTCACCGATCTGTTGGCCGCTGTGACTATCTTTGTGAACGGTGCAAAGGGTCTTTCATCTGTTCAGCTTTCTCGTGATCTGGATTGCCAATACAAGACTGCTTTCGTTCTGGCTCACAAGCTACGTGAAGCTATCGGCAATGACGTTCACACTGGCGAAGAACTAAACGGCGAAGTCGAGATTGATGGTGCTTACTTTGGTGGTCACATTCGCCCACATAATGAGAAATCAGAGCGCATTGACCGC
>CALHHQ010000311.1 GCA_938030645.1 uncultured Rhizobiaceae group bacterium | reverse complement strand
ATACTAGCAATGCGTTTTTCAGCATCGCCAATTTTTGCAGCCAAATCAGCTTCCACTCCGGCGCGTGTGGCGTCGAGCTCAGCTTTTGACTTATCACGTGCTTCCTGTGCGATTGCGTGGGCACGTGTTTTGGCTTCTGCCAATTCCTGCTCATAAGCCGCGATAGCTGCATCAGATTCATCTTTAAGGCGATTGGCCTCATCGAGATCCTGAGCAATTCTATCACTGCGCACTTCCAAAATGGAAGAAATACGCGGCAGCGCGACTTTTGCCATCAGGATGTAAAACAGCCCGAATGTCAGTGCCAACCACAACAGCTGTGATGCGAATGTTTCTGTTTGAAATGGGGGAAATGGAGCTTTCGCGCCAGATTCAACACCCACTTCCGTATTGGTCGAAGCCATACCGGATACCGTGTCTCAACAGGAAAATACAGGTTTCCATGGCGCGCGAATTGGGCGCGCCATGGAAAATTTATTCTTTGCTCAGGTGAAGAGCAAAAGAAGAGCGACCAACAGTGAGAAGATGCCGAGGGCTTCTGTCACCGCAAAGCCGAAGATCAAGCGACCGAACTGGCCGTCAGCTGCTGAAGGGTTACGCAGAGCGCCAGATAGATAACTACCGAACATGTTGCCGAGGCCAATGCCTACGCCGCCCATGCCGAGGCATGCGATGCCTGCGCCGATTGCTTTTGCTGCTTCTACTTCCATAATGTGTTCCTTGTCAGAAGTGAAAGTTTAAAGATGAGTGTCTCTTAGTGAGATGGGTGAATCGCGTCGTTGATATACATGCAGGTCAAAATCGCAAAGACATAGGCCTGCAAGAAAGCAACTAGAAATTCCAGTCCGGTCAAAGCCACTGCAAATGCAAGCGGCAAGATCGCACCGATAACGCCTCCGAGGCCCAACCCGCTCAAGCTCACCACAAAGCCAGCAAACACTTTCAAAGTGATGTGACCTGCAAGAACGTTTGCGAACAGACGTACGGAAAGACTGATTGGGCGCGAGAGGAAAGAAATAACCTCAATCAGCACCACAACCGGAATAAGAACACCTGGAACTCCAGATGGGACAAAGAGCTTTAAGAAACCCAGTCCGTTCTTATAAAAACCATAGATGATAACCATGCCGATGACACCAAATGCCAATGCGGCGGTCACAATAATATGGCTGGTGATCGTAAAGAAATACGGGAACATGCCGAACAGGTTGGCAACGAGAATAAACGTAAACAGTGAAAACACGATCGGAAAGAACTTCATTCCCTCCGAACCCGCACTGTCGCGCAGCAGTCCTGCTACAAATTCATAAAGCATTTCTGAAATTGACTGCAAACGGCTCGGAATCAATCCGCGGCCAGATGTTGTGAAAATGAGAAACGCTGCAGAAGCTGCAACTGTTGCCACCATAAACAAAGATGAGTTGGTGAACGAAATATCATAACCGCCAACATCGAGTTGGAGCAGTTTTGAAATATTAAACTGGCTGATCGGGTCGTTTGCCACCGTGGCCTCGTCTTCTTCAAAATGATCCGCACGGATCATATGTTTATATTTGCTCACAACTTACGTTGCAGCGATGCTCGTTTGGCACAGATTGGTGTCTAGGCTCAAGGCCGTTTTACCAATTTTACGCCAGATTCAATGTTCTTTTCAAAATTACGCGTTTGGGTCCTGTTTATCCGACCTATTTTGATGGTCTTGCACCGTTTTCAAACTCATTTCAGATTCGGCAACCATTCCAGAAGCGCGAAGCACGTTTAAAACTGCGGCGGCAAAGCCAAGTAAAAGGAAGATTATGAGGCCCCATGGCGAGGTTTCGAAATACTTGTCGATCGCATAGCCGATTCCGCCGCCAACTACAACGCCTGCAATGAATTCTGAACTTAGACGAAAGGCTTGTGCGATGCCCGCTTTGCTGTGCGCTCTTTCAGCCCGCAATTGCTCATCGCGTTGGGCCTCTGCCACCATGCCTTCCGGCCCATCGAGGTTAGACCTCAGGCGTTCAAGACGTTTGGAAAGATCTTCATCATTGCTGGGATCTGGCGGTTGGTCAGGCATTTAAGGCACCAATTACGAAAAACCGCGCGCGAAAAAGTCGCACGCGGTCGCGGTGTATCATGATGATGTGAATGCCGAAAGGCCGTTTAGTCTTTAGCTCCAGCCGCCGCCATAGGTACGATAAAAGATGTGACGACCAATCTTTGTCATCTTCTTCATACTGCGGCGCCAGCGCGGCCATACATAATCTGCATGGTAGTGACTTGAGGAGCCAACACTTCTCAACCAATATTTTCCGTCGATTGCACCATTGGCGACCTTGGCTGCGATTCTCCAGTGAGTCTTCGATTTCACTGTGTCGCGGATTCCGTCACAGGCGAATGAGAACTGACACGCATTGCGTTTCCATTTGTTCTGATACACCACGCCGCACACTGAGTTTGGATAAGCAGGATTTTTCACACGGTTGAGAATCACTTGAGCAACCGCTCTTTGACCTTTGACAGGCTCGCCACGCGCTTCAAAATACACGCCCACAGCCAAACATTGGCGTTCGTTGCGGGAGAATGCGTGTCGGGGAAGCTTTTTGGCCGCCCATTTGTGGTC
>CALHHQ010000310.1 GCA_938030645.1 uncultured Rhizobiaceae group bacterium | reverse complement strand
GGGCCGCGCTTGCTCATAGCTACAGCAAACTCTGCCGCAGTCTTGCCTTGAATGTTGTAATATTTGATCTTTTCCTTAACTTTCACGGGCGCTGCCAAGCTGGCAGTGGGCAAAGCGAGACACAAAGCGGCGGCTATGATCAGTCCGTTAGATTTCAATATCCGCGCTCCCAAAAAACTAAATCGGTGGAACGAGCGTAGGCGAGACGCTGAAAACTGCAAGTCGAATATCTTAGAAAACGGATCACGCATCAAAAAAGTGATCAAGCAGTGACTCAAGCGCCAGAATTTTTACGCTTTCTGGCCAGCAGAGAGAACTTACGCTGTTCATCAGCATCAAACTTCTTTTGGGTCACATCGTGTTCGTCTAATCGCGAAGAAACAATTGATGCCACTTGCGTTTTGAGCGCCTCACACGAACGACGAGGAGCGAGTTCTTTCAATGTGCGCTCCAAATCTTTGGCATAACGAAACGCAATAGCAACGTGAACAGATTCATGGAGACGGGTGTAACGGTCAATATTGTCCCACGCTTCACCAAGTTTTTTCGTTGCCGTTTCCCGTTCGCGCCATTTTGGCAATGTCACCCGAGCCTTCACAGCGACCTTGGAATACGCAACACGACAGGCGCCGTTGTTGGTGTTGTATCTGACATTTGGGATGATTTTGATTCGAGCGACCGCAACAGCATGGCGACCACCGTTGATGCGCGGGCCCTTGTTGCGGATTTCACGGTCTAATGCAGCTGTAGAATTGCCCGAAATGGAGTAGTAATCGACAGAAACCTTGCTCTTTGTCGTGCTCATGCAGGCACTCAATGCCAAACAGGCAAACAAAGGCAGAGCCAAGCGTTTTGTAGCAATTTCAAGCTTCATAAGGGCCAACGCCTGTTTCCGATTGCAACATACTAACCACTAATTGTGGCAATACCATCTCAATTAGTTGTCATAATGACACAACTGGTTCTAGCGCTTTTCGTTCCAGATAAACTCAACGCCTTTCGCAGGCGTACGCGGCACCATGAAGGCAAAAATCAAAGATACAAATGCCATGGCAGATCCGCTGAGAAAGACTGCTGCAGGGCTGTAGAGCCACAGCAGACCAAACAGAACGGGTATGAACACCGCTGCGATATGGTTGATCGTAAACGCTACGCCTGTTGTGCCTGCAATGTCTGCAGGGTCGGCAATCTTTTGAAAATACGTTTTCTTCGCAATCTCCATAGCGAAAAAGGCATGATCGAGAATGTATAACGCAATCGCGAGCCTTGGGTCAGTGACAAACGCATAGGCTGCGAACACACCGATCAAACCCACATATTGAATGATCATGGCGTTTCGGTCGCCGATCTTTTCGATGAAACGACCCAACAATGGCGCCATAACCATCATCACTGCAGCGTTGACGAAAAACAGCGCAGCCACGTCTTTGAACGCATAGCCGAACCGCTCCACCATCATCCAACTGGCAAAGACAAGGAATATTTGCCGCCGCGCACCAGCCATAAATGTGACTGCGTAGTAAAGCCAATAGCGTTTGCGGAAAATCAGTTTTTTGGTTTGTGGCGTGGTTTCAGGAAAGGTTGGAAAACCAACAACCATGAACGCCACCATGACCATCGTTGCACCACCCGCCAAAACGAACATGGTGGTGAAGGAGAGGTCAAACATCTGGCCAGCAATGAAGATCAGTCCATAAGCTGCCAATTGTGCGACGCTGGCTACAGCCAAAATCTTGCCCATGGTTCCGGCGGCAGTCTTTTTCGGCAACCATTGCAGCGTCAGTGATTGATGCATGGTTTCATAATAGTGGAACCCGACAGACCCGATAAACGTGGTGATGTAAAACCCCATGGCCGTTGGAAAATATCCCGTGGCCGCAGTTCCAAGCCCCAACAACACAAGCGAAACCATGCCAAACGTTTGTTCGCGCATGGCAAACAAGAAGAATACAGCAGCGAAAGACAAGAACCCGGGGATTTCGCGAATGGACTGCTGAATGCCAATTTCTTTGCCTGTGAACCCAAGCATTTCGTAAGCAAAATTATATTGCAGCGCAGACCAGGACGCGAAGGACAATTGCATCGCAGCCGCCATGAGCATCAGCAAAACTGCTGGCGTTCTCCAACCAATGCCGTGAACCTGAGGTGGGGTGCCACTTGGTTCAAGGCGAGGCGCAGCGGCATCAGTCAGGAATGGAGGCTCGGGCTTCATTCATCAGCCATAGGCGGGAAGCAAGCGCAGAGCAACGCAAACGTGGAAATTAGATTTTCCGATAATTTACTAATTTGAGTTTTGTGGGCTGGTTCGCGATTTAAGTGCTGCTGTAATTGGTTGTTCAAACCACCGATAGAGCGCCGCAGAACTCGCGATCAATACAGCCGTTACCAGAACTATCAGCAGGGGTAGGGGAATCGTATAGGGCAGCAAAGCCGGTGCGATCACCTTTACGGCTCCCATAATGATAAAGAGGTGGATGAGATAAATTGAGTAAGACCAATCGCCAAGTGACCTGAGCCATTCACTCTTGATTGTGATGAAATGCAAACTGGCAAACAAAAGAAACGCGGCAGGCAAGCCCCAATACAGTGTTCTCAACTCGCCTGGATTTCGGTTGAACGAAACAATAATTGCCACAAGAGACAGAGCTAACAATGCACCTGACACCGCGGTGGGTATTCTCCCTAAAGTGCTCCGCCACCCATGGAACACAAGTATGCCCATAGCAAATTCCAAAATGATGGGATTGAGATAAAATTTCAGATATCCATTGCTTGGATTGAGAAACAAACCAACGACAACCAGAACGCAAATAAAAGCGATCGTCGACAACTGAAAGCGATCTTTAAAGACCCCACCGAAAACGGCCACAAGAACATAGAAGAACATCTCGTAGTTTAGCGTCCAACCCACAAGGAGGGTTGGCACGGATGTTTTTGCATCCAAGCCGTTGGGCAAAAAGAGCAATGAATGAAAAAGTTGTACGACGTCAGCTGTTGTGGAGCCAAGAAGCGTGGGAGCAAATAGTGCAATGGCAAAAACTGCCAATGTGACCATCCAATAAAGCGGTGCGACCCGCACGAGCCTGTTTCGTAAAAAGGTGAGAGGTTTGAAAGATCCGTTCCATGCAATCATGGCCATGATGAAACCGCTGATGACGAAAAACAAATCAACACCAGCTGCGCCAATTTGCTCAATAGGCCGCACGTTGGAAGTTGCATTTTCTTCACCGAAGACAACCACGAAATGAAAATAGAAAACGGCCAGTGCGGCAACGGCACGAAGATATTGAACCGGATATAAAATGTTTTCAGGTTTCATCGAATAAACCAAACGGGCGTTGCAAAAAAACTCAGCACCAATGTGCGAAGATTCCCCAAAACAGTGAAAGAGATAAGAACATCATTGGCTTGCCCAAAGCCACGAAGATAGGGCAGAAAATTCTGCCGAACAGAGAAGATGAAAGGCTTATAGATGCCTGTATAACTTTTACCAAGATCAAAAGCGGCAGCAAGGTTAAAACAAGGCCGACGAACGTCCTCGGGAATGCGGACGTTTGAGATGAAGACGTCGCAGCCAACTGTTCATTGAAAGCAATCAACTTCTTCCTTGCATCCCAACGCCAATCCTCGCAAAACACCTTCACATAATTAGGAGACTGTGATGCCGAATTATACACCTCTCGTTGAAAGCCTTCCGTCCACGGTTCCCTTTGTTGGGCCTGAAACGCAGGA
>CALHHQ010000309.1 GCA_938030645.1 uncultured Rhizobiaceae group bacterium | reverse complement strand
GAGCGAATGCGCTTGCCCGTTAAAGCATGGATTGCATTGGCCAAGGCTGGAATGGAAGGCGGCGTTCCTGGTTCTCCGGCTCCGCCGCGATGGTTGGCATGTTCCAAAATTTCTATTTGCATGTTTGGACACTGATTGATGCGCATGGCGTCAAAACTGTCAAAATTGGTTTGTTCCACCATACCGTCAGCAAAGGTGATTTCTTGCCCGAGTGCAGACGATAAGCCGTACACGATACCTGATTGCAATTGCGCTTTTACAATCGCTGGGTCGAGTGCTTCGCCGATATCAGCTGCGCACCAAACGTTTTCAATTTTGATGCCGTCATCGGTTTGCGCAACTTCAATCACCTGCGCCACCCAACACCCAAATGAAAGCGTGAACGCAAAGCCCTTGGCGCGGCCCTCTTGTTTAGCACCAGACCAATTTGCCATTTCAGAAACTTTTTGCACCGCACCGATCGCGGTTGGATGATCTTTCATCAGCTTCAAGCGCATCTCGATTGGGTCTAACTTTGACGCTGTCGCGATTTCGTCCAGAAAGCTCTCGTGGAAAAAGCCATTATAAGAATTGCCCACCGAGCGCCAGAATCCAATTGGAATATCAACGGGCGCTTTAATCCCCGACACACGATAGTTTTCCACGGTGTAAGGTTGGTCAAATGCACCGTGAGTGATTGAATTGTCTGGGCCAGCAGGCGATAGCGATGGAAATGTTCTGGCCATAACGCTGGCGACAATTGACGGAGTTGCGATTTGGCCATCGATGGCCACAGGCAAACCATCGTCATCAATACGCGCTCTCCAATTGCTTATGGAAGCTGGACGATAGGTGTCATGGGTCATGTCTTCTTCGCGGGTCCAGACAAGTTTTACAGGCTTCCCGCCAGTTGATTTTGCAACACGTGTCGCAAAGCGCGCGAAGTCCACTTCACCACGACGACCAAACCCACCGCCAAGATAAGTCGAGTGGACAAAAGTATTTTCTTCGTCAACGCCAGCTTCATAAGAACAGTCTGAACGAACAATCGTTGGTGCCTGGGTGCCAGTCCAAATGTCGAGACGACCATCTTTTAATTGAGCAGTCGCGTTCATGGGTTCCATTGTGGAGTGGGCCAGATAAGGAACGCGATATTGTGCTTCAACGATCTTTTCGCGTGGTGCATCAGCGAAGGCCAATTCGACGTTGCCATCATCACGCAGGTTGTCGCCGTCACCTGCTTTTAAGGCAGTCTCTATTACCGACATAATGCCATCTGTTGTTGCCGGATAGGGGGCTTCGTCCCATTCAATTTCAACGGCATTGACACCTTTAAAGGCAGACCATGTATTGGTTGCTATGACAGCTATGCCGCCACCAAACTTTTCTTCTTCCGGCCCCGTCATGTCGATGACATCGATGACACCTTTAATTTTCTTGGCCTCTGTTGCATCGAAGCTCTTCATTTTGCCGCCGAGGCGTGGGTTCATTCGCAAAGATGCGTAAAGCATGTCCGGTAAATCCACATCCATTCCAAAAATAGGTGCGCCTGTCGATTTTGCGAGCGCGTCTGTTCGTGGCGTTGATTTGCCGAGGATTTTCCATTCAGAACTTGGGCGCATCTCTATGTCAGAAGGCGGATCCATTTTAGCTGCAGCTTCTGCCAGTTCTCCATAGGTCAGTGCTTTTCCGTCGGGCAAAATGACTTTTCCGCTTTCAGTTTTCAGTTCTGAAACCGAATTGCCACTTCTTTCGCTGGCTGCGAGCTTCAGGGTTTCACGTGCCGTACAGCCCGCTGCGCGCAATTTGTCATAGGCATCTGCAATTGAGGAAGACCCACCTGTAACTTGAAGCCCCAGGATTTTACCAAGACCGGACATGGATGAGCGCATGACGCTAGCCATTGTCGACCGGTTATAATGGGCCAAAGGCGCACCGTCGGCCAACATGGCTGAATTATAATATGCGTAAGAGGCTGGCGCGATTTCGATCTTGATGTCGGTCATATCTACATCAAGTTCTTCAGCCACAAGCGCCGCGAGCGTTGTTGTTACCCCTTGGCCCATTTCGGCGCGGGGTACGAGAATGGTGACCGTGTTGTCCGATGTGATTTTGACATAGGGATTGAACGTGCTTTCACCCTCGGCCAAGTCATCTTCGAGCGGGTTGGGGTAGGTTTTGTTCAGTTGGTATGCACCAAAGGCCACGCCACCAGCTATTGCTGCTGTGCCAATGAGGAAAGTTCTGCGAAGAATTTTTCCCATGGATTTATGCCTCCACTTTCAAGGTCGCAGCGTGTTTGATCGCTTCACGAATTTGCGGATAAGAACCGCAACGACACAAATTACCGCTCATGGCTTCATCAATATCTTCATCAGTGGGACTGGAATTATTTTCCAACAATGCAACGGCACCCATGATTTGGCCTGACTGGCAGTAACCGCATTGGGGCACTTGTTTTTCTATCCACGCTTTCTGGACAGAGTGGAGATCATCGCCATTGGAAATGCCTTCGATGGTTGTTACGGCCCCATCCACGTCTTCGACCGCGATAGAGCAGGATCGTGTGGGTTCGCCATCAATATGAACCGTGCAGGCACCGCATGCGGCAATACCACAGCCGAACTTTGGGCCTTTCAATCCAGCTAAATCGCGTAATGCCCAAAGCAATGGCATGTCAGGTTCCGCATCAATTTCAATATCTTTGCCGTTGACGTTCAATTTCATGGGACTGGCCTTTGTGGAAAAGAAGACTCGTTCTTGACAAAATAACAAAAAACGTCAGAACGTCAATAATCATGTTTTCTGATGTTGAAAATCCAAAACAAGTCGCAATTCTCACCGCGGCATTTGATGTGTTTGCTTCCTATGGGTTTAAGCGCACGTCGATGGACGATATTGCCAAAGCTGCAGGAGTTTCACGTCCGGCGCTTTATCAAAGCTTTTCCAACAAGGTCGATATCTACACTGCGATTGTGACCTCATTTTGCAACAGCGTGCAGTTGGAATGGCAGGACATTGTCCGGAGTGATCGTCCTGTTGTTGAGCGCTTGAGTGCCGTCTTTAAGATTGCTGTGGTTGAACCGCACTCCATGATGGAGAACATGCCTCATGGGGAAGAGATCATTGGTCTTAAGCACGATTTTGCTCAAGATGTTTTTGAGGACTTCAATGCAAAACTCCATGCTGTTTTCGTTGAAATACTGATGTCGGCAGAGACATCCGAAGAGCTCTCAAACGATCTGGCAAATATGCTGACCCAAGCGGTTGCTGGAATGAAAGCAAATGGATTGAGTTCATCTGAACTGGACGCCGGGTTTGATGCATTTTTGCGCGTTGTTGCTGTATCATTGCAAAGGTCTGCATAGGACTTGTGGGAAATGACTTTGCCGTGACACAATGATATCATTGTTTCGACGTGTAGAATTCACTTCTGGAAATATAAGTCTAATGTCCGCCAGCCTCCCTGAAACCTGTGATCCATTTTCAAGTGTTGCACCACTGGTTCACCCGCTTCGTCGGCAAACGACCGTTGGTGCTAAAGTTGGTCACGTGCAGGTTGGTGGCGGCGCACCGATTGTGGTGCAATCTATGACCAATACTGATACCGCAGACGTGGATGGTACCGTGGAGCAGGTAGCTGCATTGGCAAAAGCTGGCTCAGAATTGGTGCGTATCACGGTTGATCGTGATGATGCCGCTGCAGCGGTTCCAAAAATTAGAGAGCGGTTAGACCGCCTTGGTGTTGATGTACCCTTGGTTGGGGACTTCCACTATATCGGACATAAGTTGTTGGCCGACCATCCCGCCTGCGCCGAAGCTTTGGCTAAATATCGCATTAACCCCGGCAATGTGGGTTTTAAAGAAAAACGTGACAAACAGTTTGGTGCCATCATTGAAATGGCGCTCAAATATGAGAAAGCTGTGCGCATTGGCGTGAACTGGGGATCGCTCGATCAAGCGTTGTTGACTCAGTTGATGAACAAAAATGCGGACGAAGGCAGCCCGCTTTCAGCCAATGCAGTGATGCGAGAAGCTATGGTGCAATCAGCATTGCATTCCGCAGAAGAAGCGCAGCGAATTGGATTGGGCAAAGATCAGATCATCCTGTCTGCCAAAGTGTCTGATGTTCAGCAATTGATTTCGGTATATGCAGATTTGGCGGCGCGAAGTGACTACGCTTTGCATCTTGGTCTCACCGAAGCAGGTATGGGCAGCAAAGGAATTGTTGCCTCATCTGCCGCTTTGGGCATTCTGTTGCAGCAAGGTATCGGCGACACAATTCGCATTTCTCTGACACCGGAACCGGGCGGTGATCGCACTCGTGAAGTTCAGGTCGCCCAAGAATTGTTGCAGGTCATGGGGTTTCGTTCGTTCGTGCCAATCGTTGCGGCTTGTCCTGGTTGCGGACGTACAACATCGACAGTTTTCCAGGAGTTGGCTGAAAAAATTCAAGGGCAGTTACGGGCTAATATGCCAACTTGGCGCGAGAAATATGAGGGCGTTGCTGATCTCAAGGTTGCCGTTATGGGCTGTATCGTGAATGGTCCGGGTGAAAGCAAACATGCTGACATCGGAATTTCTCTGCCTGGTACAGGTGAAGCGCCAGCTGCTCCGGTTTTCATTGATGGCAAGAAGGCCGTCACTCTGCGCGGCGCACATATAGCGGAAGAGTTTGAAGGTCTGGTCCAGTCTTATGTGGAACGCCGATATGGCGAAAAGGTTGATGCGGCTCAATAAAGCTCTATTGGTGATGCCCGTCTTGGCGCTGGTGTTTTCAGCGCCCGCATTTGCGCAACAAGTCGCTCAGAAAAAAGTAGATGTGAAGGCTTGGTCGACCGATCGTATTTGTCGTGAAATCGAACGGGTGGCCGTTCTTCATGCTTTGCCGAAATCCACGTTTGCGCGTTTGATCTGGACGGAAAGTCGTTTTGATATTTTGGCCAGAAGCCCCGCAGGCGCGGAAGGCATTGCGCAGTTTATGCCAGCAACTGCAAAAGCTGAAGGTTTGTTGAACTCGTACGATCCCGCTTTGGCATTGCCAGCCTCTGCTGCGTTGTTGGCGAAGCTGCGCAGTGAGTTTGGAAATTTTGGATTGGCTGCGGCGGCTTACAATGCAGGACCGGGTCGTGTGAACCGATATCTAAAAGGACGTTCCGGGCTGCCATTTGAAACGTTGGACTATGTGGCGGCAGTTACGGGACAACCGGCAGCCTTTTTCAAAGATCGCAATGCGAAGGTGAACGACTTTGCGCTTCGCGGAGGCAAAGATTTTTTAGAGGGCTGTCGTCAATTGCCAATATTGAAAACCCGCTTTCGCGGTGCTGTCGCTTCAAGGTTACCGTGGGGTGTTCAAGTTGCTGGAAATTTTTCAAGAGCCAAGGCCATGCGTTCTTGGACACGTGTTCGCGGAAAACTCGGTGTGTCATTGGGAAATGCAAAACCAAAACTATACCGCCAGAAAAGATTGCGAGGCTTGAAAGCGAAATGGGCTGTTCGCCTTGGAACACGGTCACGCAGTTCTGCGATAAAACTGTGTAAGAAAATCAGAGGGGCTGGAGGTTTCTGCTTGGTGAAAAAGAACTGATCTGATCTCAGTTGGAACGTTCAACCACGAAACGCGCGGTCTCACGCAAAATATCTGCTTTACTACCAAACGGTTGAAGCAAGGCTTCAGCGTGAGACAGGTTGTCGTTCATCAATACGCGCGTTTTCTCAACGCCATAGAGGCTGACCAGTGTGCCCTTGCCTTGTTCGGCATCTTTCCCAACCCGTTTGCCCATTTCGGCACTTGATGATGTGACATCTAAAAGATCGTCGGCAAGTTGAAACGCCAAGCCAATGGTTTTTCCAAACTCAACCATTCGATTTCGATCTTTGCTTGGGGCATTTCCCACAACGGCTCCTGCTTCGCATGCAAAACGTATCAGCGCTCCAGTTTTCATTGATTGGAGGCTGAGTATTTGATCTGCACTTGGTGTTGAGGTTTCAGCCTCAATGTCTTGTACCTGACCACCAATCATCCCACCTTGTCCTGCTGCACGAGACATCAGTGAAACTAATTCGCATCTCACTTCAGCAGATGGATGGCATTTTGATGAAGACAAGATATCGAACGCAAAGGTCAGCAATGCGTCACCTGCCAATATTGCGGTCGCTTCATCAAAGGCTTTGTGAACTGTTGGCTGCCCGCGTCTCAGATCATCATCGTCCATTGCTGGAAGATCGTCGTGAACGAGTGAATAAGAGTGCAGACACTCCAAGGCGCATCCAGTTTGCAGTGTTTCTTGCAAAGATGCGTCAAATAACGCCCCGACCTCAATCACGAGAAACGGACGTAAGCGTTTGCCACCGTTCAAAACGCCATGACGCATCGCGGCAACGAGATTTTCAGGACGCTCAATTTCGCCAGCACTTAACTGCGCCGTGAGAAGACGGTCCAATTCAGCATCGATGGACGACACAATATTTGAGAGGTGATTTTGAAAATCTTGAGGCATGGACAGTGAAAGCATTACGAACAGAAGATAACTCCTTCGATGCCCTGCGAAGCGGTTTGCGTCAACAGGCCGTTGCTCCTGTGGAAATGTGAAGGTATGACCTTGTCTTGCATAGTGTGGACGAAACAATTTGGGTCATAGTTTGGCGAAAAAAAAGTCCAGTGGTGGTACAGGTCGCAAGGTCGCTTCTCCTGCTCAATCTGGAGGCGGACGAAAGTCGTCGTCTAAGAAGATCAAATCTGTTTCGAATGCACCTTCAATAAAGCTTGAAGGAGGTGCGGCGCGCAAACTCCGCAAGCGGAACTTCACTCGTAAACTATTAAAATATGCCTTTGTGATCGTCGCGGTTCTATGCGTTCTGCCCGTCATTATGACGTTGGTTTATTGGCCATCTTTCGTGAAACCTGTTTCGACTTTGATGATCCAGCAGCGGTTTTCTGGCGAAGCTGTGAAACGTGATTGGGTGTCACTTGATAAAGTTTCTCCATTTGTTTGGCAAAGTGTTGTGTCTTCGGAAGATGGTCAGTTTTGCAACCATAATGGCGTGGACTGGAACCAGATTAATATTGTGATTGATGACGCGCTGGAGGGCGAGCCTGTTCGCGGTGCGAGCACCATCACCATGCAAAGCGTCAAAAATCTCTACCTATGGCCGAGCCGATCCTATGTGCGCAAAGTGTTGGAGGTGCCTCTAGCACTTTTGGTAAACGCTGTTTGGGGTAAGAAACGCACTATGGAACTGTACCTCAATATTGCTGAATGGGGACCTGGAATTTATGGCATTGAGGCTGCAGCACAACATCATTTTAAGCGTTCAGCCCGCAAATTGACCCGCAAACAGGCGGCTTTGCTTGCTGTAACTCTCCCAAACCCGATAGCGCGAAATCCACGTAAGCCCAATCGCGGTATGCGACGTTTGGCACGTTTGGTGGAACGAAGGGCCAGGGCGTCCGGTGCTTATGTCAAATGCTTAAAGGGCGATTGATCAAAACCACTTGCATCTTTGCGTCAGTCTTGTATATCACCCGCTAAATTCACACGAAATTTTCGTAAACGAGTGTGCCGAGCAATGGTCCGGATGGGATCCTGCTGACGTAGACACTATCGTTTCTATTCGGAGTAAAGCTTATGGCTGTCCCAAAGAGTAAAATCACCCGCATGAAGCGTGGCCACCGTCGTTCAACAGATGCGTTGAAAAACCCGACATATGTGGAAGACAAAAATTCTGGCGAATTGCGCCGCCCTCACCACATCGACCTGAAATCAGGCATGTATCGTGGTCGTCAAATTCTTGAGCCGAAAGACAGCGTATAGTCTTTCGTCAAACTTTGCATTTCTAAGCGGGACCGATGATGAATTCATCGGTCCCGTTTTTGATTCTACAGCTGAGCTTTGTTGCGCAAACAGCGCTGGGCTGGCAAGTTTGTACGACACACAGTGAATCGGAGTTTCACATATGCTGAGCAATTTCCCCCTAATGGTCATCGCGCTGGTCGTCTATAATGGCATTGCATTTGGACTGGGCGGCTCTTCATCTAATTGGGATGCAGAAATTTTTGCTTTGGATATGCTGTCCGGCGCTCGCTGGGACATGCGTATGGGCGATATCATCATCGCGCTTGGACTTTTGCTTTTGTTCTTTGAGGTTTTAAAGGCCACGCGTGTGGGCAAGCGGTCAGTTGTTGATCACCTTCTTTCAACGTTGGTTTTGATCGCATTTATTGTTGAATTCTTGCTCGTGCCAGCTGCCGCATCAAGCGTGTTCTTTATCCTCATGTTGATGACATTGATGGATGTTATGGCAGGATTTTCCGTGTCCATCAGATCAGCCACACGTGACGTCAGTTTGGGTGGCTGACGGGTCTCTTACTTTTTGAACGGGCTCGGTCGATCAAACATTCCATCTGGCTGTTCTTCGCTAATGCGTGTGTTGTCTTTGGTCGGCGTAAAGACGGGTTTTGGCTTTGCGGTACGA